>CAZCEX010000426.1:0-4324 GCA_964497785.1 uncultured Thermoanaerobaculia bacterium
GGGGAATATGATGCAGATCACAATCACGAAGCCAGACGACTGGCACCTCCACCTACGTGATGGCGCGGGAATGGCGGATGTCCTGCGTCACACGGCAGGGTCTTTTGCACGCGCCATCGTCATGCCGAACCTGAACCCGCCGATCGTGGCCCTTGAGGATGCGGTGGCCTATCGCAGGAGGATCATCAAGGCCCTGCCCGCCGGAGTGGCGTTTGAGCCTCTGATGACCCTCTACCTCTCAGATGTAACAACGGCGGCGGAGGTGAGGCGGGCGGGAGCGAGCGGCATCGTTCGGGCAGTGAAGCTGTACCCGGCGGGGGCGACGACCAATTCCGATTCTGGGGTCACGGACCTCGCACGTCTGGGTGGCGTCCTGGAAGCGATGGCGGACTGCGGTTTGCCTTTGCTCGTGCATGGCGAGGTCACAGACCCGGCCGTCGACTTCTTCGACCGGGAGGCGGCCTTCATCGACCGGATCCTCGAGCCGCTCGTCGCCGGCCACCCGAAGCTCAAGGTTGTGCTCGAGCACGTGACCACCGCCCAGGGCGTTCAGTTCGTGGAGACGGCTCGCATCGGCGTGGCGGCGACAATCACGGCGCACCATCTGCTCATGAGTCGCAACGCCTTGTTTGCTGGTGGTCTGCGTCCCCACCACTACTGCCTGCCCGTGCTCAAACGTGAGTGTCACCGGCGTGAATTGATCCGGGCCGTGACCTCAGGTAGCCCTCGGTTCTTTCTCGGCACCGACTCGGCGCCACATCCACAGCGGGCCAAGGAGTCTGCGTGCGGATGTGCGGGAATGTACTCCGCCCACGCTGCTCTTGCCCTGTATGCCGAGATATTCGACGGTGCGGGCGCCCTCGATCGTTTCGAGGCCTTTGCTTCGTTTCACGGCGCCGACTTCTACGGTTTGCCGCGTAACGAAGAAACCGTCAGACTGGTACGGGAATCCTGGACTGTTCCGGAGACGTATCCTTTTGGCGACGATGACGTCGTTCCATTGCGTGCCGGTGATACGGTGGCGTGGAAGGTGGACGGCGTTGAGCCGAGCAATCAGTAGACGAGAGACCGGGCTGACCGGTGCGACCACAGAGGTAGGTGACATGAAATCCACAAAAATCCGCGGCACCATTGCCATCCTGACAGGTGGTGGAGACGTCCCAGGCCTCAACCCAGCGATCAGGGCCGTCACGGTGCGCGCACTGCGCGAGGGATACCGGGTCATTGGGATCCGGCGTGGCTGGTCGGGTCTGATCGAGATCGACCGCGATGCCGGAACCGATCAGGAGTCGACCGTTCTGCTCACCGAGGATGTCGTCAACAAGGTGGGTCGGACCGGAGGTACCTTCCTCCATACCTCGCGCACACGTCCCAGCCATGTTCCGAAGGACATGGTGCCGGCCCACCTGCGCGAGAAGTACTCAGATCAGTCGAACGATCTGACTCTGGAGGTCATGGCGAACCTCGATTTCCTCGGTATCGACACGTTGATTCCGATCGGCGGTGACGACACCCTGTCTTACGGGGAGCACCTGCACAAGAATGGGGTGTCGGTGATCGCACTGCCCAAGACGATGGACAACGACGTGCCGGGGACCGACTATTGCATCGGCTTTTCGACCTGTGTCACTCGCACCATTGCGATGACTCACGCCCTGCGCACGTCGGCCGGCAGCCACGAACGGTTCCTCGTCCTCGAGGTCTTTGGCCGCTACGCTGGTTTCACAGCGCTGCTGCCGACAATGGCCGGCGCGGCCGACCGCTGTGTCATCCCCGAACACGTCTTCGAGCTCGAACACCTGTGCGACCTCATGACCTACGATCGCAAGAAGAATCCGAGCCAGTACAGCGTGGTGCTCGTATCGGAGGGCGCCACCTTCAAGGGCATGGACGAGATGCTGTTCTCCGACCACGAGGTGGACATGTTCGGGCACAAAAAGCTCGGTGGCATCGGCGACCGGGTCGCTGACGGCCTCCGCAAGGTGTCGCCGAGGTTCAACAACGGCCGCCGGATCGACGTCATCAGCCAGCGATTGGGGTACCTGGTGCGTTGTGGTGACCCGGATGCGATGGACTCGATCGTGCCCATGGCCTACGGAAACCTGGCGATGGATCTCATCCTCGACGGTGTTTCGGGTCGCCTGGTTAACGTTCGGAACGGCCGCTACGACAACGTTCCAATAGATGTCGTGACCTCGCGCAAGAAGGTCGTGGACGTCACCAAGTTCTACAATACGGATCGTCTGCGGCCATTCTACAAACGTTTCAATGGCTCGCCGGTCTTCATCATGACGTCGGATTACTGATGTTATTCGCCACATGTAGCCGCGGTCTGGAAGACGTGTTGGCCTGCGAGGTTTCGGCCCTTGGCGGGAAGAAGGTCGAGGCGGGCCGCGGAATGGTGAGGTTCCACGGCGATGTGCGCATGATGATGCGGGCGTGTCTCGGTCTGCGGACCGCGATCCGGGTGCTCGTTGCGTCGGCTTCAAAAAACGTAGCCGGCCGAGATGATCTTTATGCGCTGGCGCGGGGTGTGCCGTGGGAGGACTTCCTGCCGCGCGGTGGAACCCTGGGAGTCACTGTCGCCGGGCAGAGCGCTGTTTTCAATAATACCCACTTTGCCGCTCAGGTCGTCAAGGATGCCGTCGTTGACCGCATCAGGGATCGCCGTCGGGAGCGTCCCTCCGTCGATCTCAAGCGACCGCACCTGCCGATCCACCTTCACCTCAGAGAGGGCCAGGCGTCGATCGCACTCGACGCCGCAGGTCCACCCTTGTCAAAACGAGGCTATCGCCGTCACGGTGGTCCCGCCCCCTTGAACGAGGCGCTCGCTGCGGGTCTGCTGCTGTTGACCGGGTACGACGGCGAGCAGCCGTTGCTCGACCCCATGGGTGGGTCTGGAACCTTTGCCGTCGAGGCGGCGATGATCGCGACCGCGACGCCGCCCGGCCGATACCGGCGCTTCGCATTTGAGCGCTGGCTCGGCCATGACCCGTCCCTCCTCGACGAGGTGCGCCGTGATCTCGATGCGGGCAGACGGCCGGCGCCGCAGCCCATCACCGCCCAAGATGCGAACTCAGGCGCGGTGCGTGCAGCGCGCCACAATCTGAAGGATGCGGGCATGGAGGAGTGGGTGGAGATCGAGCAGGGGGAAGCCACCATTATGCAGTCTCCAGGAGAGGGCGGCTTGATCGTGATCAATCCCCCATATGGCAAGCGGCTGGGGGAGTCGAGTGCTCTCGGCGCACTGTACTGTGCACTCGGAGACCGTCTGAAATCAGTCGGCGCCAGCTGTACGGCATGGATCCTGGCCGGTGACCGGGGGTTGGCGAAAAAGATCGGGCTCAAGGCAGCGCGCCGGATCCCAGTCTTCAACGGCCCTATCGAGTGTCGGTGGTTGCGGTATGACCTGTATGAAGGAACGCGAAAATCAAAATCGGCGCCTTGATCTGTGGCATAATCGCGCCACCTCGACGAATGAAGGGGGAGAGATGACAAAGTTCAAACCGCTGAATCCCGACGCGATCACGATTGAAGAGGCTTTTTTCGCCCAGGAGAACGCCAAGCTCCTCGAGAGGCTGCGCCAAGAAGCTCGAGTGCAAGAACGTCGCGAGGCTTTGAGGTCGGCCCTGAGGGTTGACGACGAAGGTGTGATCGACGCTCTGATCGAGCTGGACCTCTATCCGGAGACTGTGGTCGCCTTCGGTCTTGTGCCGATGGTCGAGGTTGCCTGGGCTGATGGCGAGATCTCGACCAAGGAGCGGGAGGCTATCCTCGAAGCAGCTGCCGGCCGGGGGGTCGAGAAGGGCAGCACGACGTGTGAGCTTCTCGAGAACTGGCTGCAGCGCAAGCACGGTCCCGAGTTGCTGGACACCTGGAAACAGTACGTGGCAGCAATCAGCGCTCAGCTGGATGGGGCCAAGAATGCGGCCCTCAAGGAACGTGTGCTCGGTCAGGCGCGGGCGGTGGCAGAGGCCGCAGGTGGAATCCTGGGTCTCGGGTTCAAGGTCTCGGCCTCGGAAGAAAAGGTGCTGCAAGAGCTCGAGGCCGCGTTTGACGTCTGAAGAATACCTGGGGAATAGGTAAACCATCCGGCTTCAAGCACCGTAATCCGTTGTAGCCTGTGTGAGGAGGTGCGCATGTCCGGAAGCACTCGGATCACCGTCGGTATCGTCGTGGTCATCGTTTTGCTCGCGATCGCGGGCTACTGGTACGTCTCGAAAGACGACGCCGACAGCCAAGGCGAGACCCAGGTCGAGCAACAGTTCGCGCCGGTGGATGAGACGACGCCCTCTCCTGATGACCAGCTCTCGGAGCGACTTCA
>CAZCEX010000427.1:0-4319 GCA_964497785.1 uncultured Thermoanaerobaculia bacterium
TCGTCGCAGCTCTTCGCTCTGCTCCTCGGCGCTGGGGCTTCGAAACCGCAACGCGCCGGTTCTTCCATCGCCCTGCCCGTGGATTGCCCGGTTCGACACTTTGCTTCCCCCGCCCAGCCCCCGCAAAGTCTCGAGACCCGGCACGTCCCGCCCGACGCGCCGTCTCGTTCTTCGAATCGACCCGCAAAGCCGTCAAAAGAACCAACGAAAACCCCGCCCCAACGGGACGTGCAGGGCACGTAATTGTGTCGGTACAGCCTCCCGGCACCCTCTGACTTCGCACACAATTGCGCTGCCGGGCAATCCACGGGCAGCGCATTTCGGCTGTGATCTCAACCATCGGAGGAGGCCGCCGCTCGCTTGAGCAGCGTGGTCGCAGCCGTCCCAATCATCTATCACGTGACCGCGCTGCTCATGCGACGCTGGGTTGTCCGGGGTGCCGGACAGGCACTCCGGGCAACCCAGAAGGCCGGGGCTGGGTACTTGACCGGTCGAGCGGGTCGATCCGGCTGAACCCGCGTTACGACAACGAAGCCGCCCCTACGGAATCAACTCCACTGGAATCGGCATGATGTTCCAGGTGAAGCCCGAGAGCCCTTCCGGGTGGCTGTAGAGCGTCTCCTTGACGAAGGCATCACCCTCGTACACATAGCGGTTGATCTCGCCGCCCTGGTCGTTGGCGACGTAGAGTTCGTCGATGCCGTCGCCGTCGAGATCGGTCAACAGAGCAGCATGTTCGAAGCCTCCGGACTGGGCGTCGATTTGAGTGACCGTCCAGTCATCCACCACTTCGGCGCCGGGCTTCATAAGCCAGAGGCCGCTCTTGTGGGCTGCCGCAACGACTTCCTTGACTCCGTCACCATCAACATCACCGGCGGTGAGGAACCGGCACAGGCTGTCGGGCAGCTCGGCGACCCGCTGACCGGAGGCGGGATCGGTGTCGGCGTCGTAGCGCAGTATCTCCACCTGGCCTCCGGCGACCGCTTCGAGAGCTACATAGAGCTCGTCGGTTCCGTCACCGTCGACGTCCTCGACCAGGATCTCCTTGGCGTGGCGATCACCCAGATCGGCGACGACCACCCGCCCTTCATCGGCAGCCGGTACGTAGCGCGTCACCCATCCCGGCTGCGGCGTACCGTCGAGCTTGTTGGGCAGACTCGGGGTGGCGTAGATTTCGAGGACACCGTCACCATTCAGATCGCCAATCTCAGCCTCGTGCACGATCGTATTTTCCTGACGATCGAGCTCCGCAACATCCCAGGTTCCGTCAGCACCGGGGCGGACCGTCGCAACAACGCCCTGATCGTGGGTCACCACAGCCAGCGTCGCGATTCCGTCGCCGTAGATATCCGCCGCCTCGACGTCGCGCATGCGGCTGAACTTGCCGCCGAAGTCGGCTTCCCACAGGATCTCGGGCTCGGCGTCGGCGCGCCACAGCTTGAGAACAGCTTTGGTGCCTCCTGCAGTCAGCAGTGCAGGCTGACCAGCCTGCGGCTCGTAGATCATTGCTTTGTGAAAGACATTGCTGTCTTCATCCTCGATCGACTGCCAGCCCCAGGCACCGTTGACCTGCGTCAGGATTCCGAGCCGTGCCGGCTGCGGAACCGGCCTGCCGTTTTCGCCCGTCTCGAGCACGGCAAGTGCAAACAAGAGACCCGTGTCCAAGGTCGGTCCCTGCGGCGCCTCGGGTGCCTTCTCTCCCCCACACCCGACCAGAACCATCGACATCACGATCATCAACACAGTCGTTTTCCACAGCATGATTCACCTCATTTCATCCGCCGCAAAGCAGCGCGGCCGCCTATCCTAACCGACAATGCAGCCCTCACAAAGATCCTCATGGTAGAATCCACAGCGCTTCACGCGCCCAGCGCGCTCCCTGGGGGTACCCATGAACTCGAAAATCCGGAAAACTCTCTGGCTCGCGGCCCCGGTCCTCGGCCTCGCTCTCGTGCTCTCGGGAAGCTGCGGCGGCTCTGGTGATCAATCGACAACATCAACCGAGGCCACCGGCCGATCGGTCATTGTCATCGCCATTGACGGCCTACGCGCCGACTACCTCGGCTTTCTGGGCGCGGAGGGTGTCAAGACTCCGGCTCTCGACGCCCTTGCAGGCGAAAGCACCGTATTTGAGCAGGCGTGGGCGCAGTCCCCGTCGATGATGCCGAGCCTGGCCTCTTTGTTGACCGGCCTGTATCCAACAACCCACGGTCTGGTCGAGCCGGGCGACAGCCTGTCCGACGAAGCACTGACCCTGGCCGAAGCCGCGCAGGCAGCCGGTCTGATGACCGCCGCCTTTGTCCAGGGCGCCGGCGGCAGCGATTTCGGACTCGCGCAAGGGTTCGACACCTATGAGGTCAACCCCGAGCCCGGTGCGGCCGCCCTCGCACACCTCGAAGCCAACGCCGATGCCGAGATGTTGCTCCTGGTCGCGGGTTGGTCGGCAGCCGGTCTCGAGCGCGCCGAAAATCCACCCGAGGGTTACCACCAGCGCCTCACCGAGGTCATCGCCTCGCGGGCCACAGACGAGCCGATACTCCTCGGTGAGGAGGATCTCTCCTTCGCATCCCGCGCTTACGTCAGGCACATCGAGTACCTCGACGGTCGGGTCGGTGAGTTCGTCGCACAGATCAAGGCATCGGGATGGCTCGATCGCGCCACCCTCGTGATCGCCGGCACCTCCGGGCTCGCTCTCCAGGAGCACGGCACGTTGTTTGGAGAAGGTCTCTACCCCGAGAACATCAGGATTCCCCTCCTCATTCGTGCACCGGGAGGCGCCCGACCTGGCGTCGTCAAGAAGGTCGTCGAGATCGTAGACCTCATGCCGACTCTGGCCGCCGCGACCGGCGCCGATCTGCCCACGGGACTCCAGGGCGCCGACCTCGAACCGATCATCGCCGGCGGCGGCACCCCGCCATACGTCGCCTTTAGTGAGACCGATCAGGACGGCGGCATTCGTTCGGTCGTGATGGACGGAATGCAGCTGGTCACACACGCGGACCGCATGGCGCTGTTCGACCTGGCGAGCGACCCCCACGCCGAGACCGACGCAGCTGAGCAGTTCCCGAAGAGAGCCGAGGTCCTGCAAAGCCACCTCGATGCCTGGTCGAAGATGGTGGCGGCATCCTCGCTCGACCCCGAACGCCGAACCGAAGATCTCGACGAAGAGACCCTCGAGCAGCTCAGAAGCCTCGGTTACATCCAGTAGGGACCCACGCGCAGTACGAAGTGCTGCTTTAAGCCGAAGGCTTAGCCCGCGATAGCCGGCAGAGTGGGCTGTGGCTGTACGCTCAGCTCTTCGGACGAGCGAGTCCGGTTGAGCTCGACTTCGCAAACGTGAGCATTTCCTGCACCTCGGGCGCATCCGGATGAGACGCCTCGAGCTGTGCCACCGCTTCTTTCACCGACAGGTTCGAGCGGATGATGACGCGAAACGCGTCGCGAATCACCTTGATCTGCTGCGCCGAAAAACCGTTGCGCTCAAGCCCGATGCGGTTGACCGCACGGATCACCGACGGCATGCCTTCGGCGATACAGAACGGGAGGATATCCTTGGCCACCTTGTTGAATCCGCCGATGAACGCGAACCGGCCGATGCGGACGAACTGCACGACTCCAGTCTTGGCGTTGATGACCGCATGGTCACCAACCTCCACGTGCCCGGCGATTTTTGAATCGGTGCTGATGATGACGTGATCGCCGAGTACACAGTCGTGGGCGACATGACTGTAAGACAGCAACAAGCAGTCGCTGCCGATAACCGTTGTCTCGCCATCGAGCGACGACGCATTGACGGTCGCATACTCCCGAAAGGTATTGCGGTCACCGATCCGTGTATAGCTTGTCCACGAGGGATCGAACTTCAGATCCTGCGAGCTCTTACCCAAACAGGCAAACGAGAAGACCTCGTTTCCATCACCCATTGTGGTCCGGCCGTCGATCACGACGTTGGCGTGCAGCACATTGTCACACCCGAGACAAACCCGAGGTCCGATGTGGCAGAACGGGCCAATCTGGCACCCCTCTCCGATCTCCGCGCCTTCTTCGATCACCGCGCTTGGGTGGATGAACATGCCCATAACAGGTCCTCCTCAATGCAATGCCCTGACGGCACCACTCTGAATCAACAACCGACATGCAAGAGACACGCCGACGTGTCACGAGTGACTCTATTATGTCTCAGGTTGATTCCGGAGTGTTATGCCCTGTCATCGAGTTCGGAGAGCAGGACTCTCGAGAAAGGAACAAGAAATGGCTTTGCTTGTCCCGAAAGACGCCGACGTTGTTGTAGGATCGGTATCAGCTTCATGAGATCTAGC
>CAZCEX010000428.1:0-4308 GCA_964497785.1 uncultured Thermoanaerobaculia bacterium
TAGGCACTCGCATCCGTCATGATCAGGTTCCCCGGGTAGCCCCAGTTGTCGTGGGTCTGGGACCAAGCCGCCAGGTCGACCCAATTTTCCAGCACCCAGGTGTTCGCGGCTTGGGTATTCGCATAGGCGAGGAGTTCCCGCTCGCCGGCCATGTCGTCCATTCGCCCGTACCAGATCGATTCGTAGTTCGGCGGTTGGCGCCAGGTCCCCGAATACATCAGGGCGAACATGCGATCTTCGTGACCCTGCTCCGTCGACAGACCGAGGGCGTGGCCGAGCTCGTGCGTCATCGACTTGCGGAACTGGTCCGCGTCGTTGGCGAGGACCGGGTTGACGAATGAGTCGACCTCAACGATCTCGGTACAGTTGACGCCGCTGTACCACGTGAAATTGATGCCGTTGGCGCCCCAACTCGTCCACGTACCGCCGTACCCGCCCGCGGTAAGCTGTGCATCGCTCACGACGCCCGTATGGTTGTTGCCATCGCCCGCGACGGGCGCACGGTCCCGGATCGGGACGCCGCCGCTCGTACGGTAGCCAATCAGCCAATCGGGACCCGAAGGATTGTCATCAACGATCGTATTCCAGTTGCCGGCGCTGTCATTCCACCAGTTCCAGTTGTCCTCGTCGGGCAGATAACAATAGTAGTTGTGCGGCTCGAGGAACCAGCCACACCACCAGAACTTGCCGATCGCAGTCGGGTCTTCGAGGGTGGCGGTATCGATGCTGCCAAGGGCGCTCGGCCCGCGCCCCTTGGCGAGAGCGACAGCCAACAGATCGAGCAGCGCATCGGCCGACAACGGGTTTTTTTCGAAACGGTCCTTGGCACGCTCTGAACCGGGGGGCGGCGCCCAGCCGTCAGGCGGCGTATTCGGTGTTTCGGCCGACTGGCCGGCAGGCGACTCGGGGCGATAGCGTAGTGAACGGTATGCCGCCGAACGATCAACCGTCAAGAAACCGTCGCGAAGACCCTTGACCACGCGCCCGGCCTCATCGGCTACCTCGAGACCGTCTGCAGAAACCAGCAGCACACGCGCATATGGCAGCATCAAGTCATCGTGATGCGGCTTCGTCACCACTAGAAAACGGTGGTTCGCCTCCAGCCTCAGCGACTCTCCGACGGTCATTCCAGAGCCATCCGGAAGCTCTCCACCGACAGAAGTGAGAGTGATCTCACCCAGGCCCTTCGGACCAGTCAAACACTCGATAACCTGAAATACGTAGTCCGTGACCAGGATTCGGGTGTCTTTGGGTTGCCTGACGACAGCTTCGAGCAACACTCCGTCGAAGACCAGCGAGGCGGCTTGGACATCCGAAATGAAACCCTCCGCCGGAAGGGCAACCGGCTGTACAACTGGCGGGGGGGTCAGCGACGCGACGCCAGGCCAATCTTGCACGAGTTGAACCGAATCCTCCGGCTCTGGCCCCAAGGCCCCCAACACGGCAATGTCCTCCGCCACCGCAATGGTCGACACAGCAGCGACGAGGATGAGCGCCAATAGAAAAGAACTCGGGTTTCTCATCAAACACCCCCCAGAGACCTCAAAGACCTGTTGCACACGAAACGAATACGACAAGGCTGCGTCGAGCACCTGACCGACTCAGCCTGACCTTCCTACCAAAATTCGAACTGACCCGGTCAGACAAGAAAGGAGTTTTCTAAAACAAAAATATGTCTCCGCCCACAGGGTGTCAAGACTGGCGTCATGGTCTGGGAGAGCAGATAACCGGCAGCGGACTCGCAGTCAGTATCCGCAGACAACGATGTCAGCTACTGCGCTGCCGAGTCCCATCGCCTCCGCATACCTCAGTTGGATGGAGGCGTCGTGCTGCGGGTAGGAGAGCGCCTCCAGCGACTGACCCGAACGTTGCTTGACGAGTTCGAGCAGGGCGCTGTCGATGGCCACCGGATCGAAGGAGGCGAGAATTCCGATGTCGTCGATCAGAGGCTCCTCGGCGACCCCGAGGCAATCGCAGTTGCGTGTGATGCGCTGGGCCACCGTCACGTAGGCGATTCGTGACGTTTTTGCCAGCGCCACTCCGGCGGCGTGCTCGACGATGCGCTCCTGGAGCTGCCGGCCCATGATGCCCCAGTCGAAAGCTACGGCGCCCTCGCGGCAGGCGGCGATGCACTCACCGCAACCGATGCACCGTCCCCCGTCGATCACAGCGTGCTCGTCTACAGCGATCGCGTCGGTGGGGCACCACTCGGCGCATGTCGAGCAAGCGTTACAGCGATCTTCGTCGATCCACGGCTGCTGACCGTGGTGCTGGCGCAGCTTGGCCATCCTCGAGCAGCACCCCATACCGAGGTTCTTCAGGGCGCCGCCAAAGCCCGTGCCGAGGTGACCGGTTGCGTGCGAGATGACCAACATGCTGCGCGCACGAACGATCGCCGAAGCAATCGACACCTTCTGAAAGTGGATGCCCTTGACCTCCACCTCCTGGGCGTCACTGCCGTCTAGACCGTCGGCGGGGATGAACGGGGCGCCCATCCGCTGTGGTGTGAATCCGTGCTCGAGCGCGACCTTGGCGTGTCCGACCCCATTGTCCCGCGGGCTCTTGTAGAGCACCGCGCTGTCGGTCAGGAAGGGCTGCGCCCCGGTAGCCGCCACCCGCGCAACAAAAGGCGCCACCACCCCGGGGGGTACGAACGTCTTCGTTCCCGGCTCACCGACATGCAGCTTGACCGCGGTCAGGTCGTTGGGTGCAAAGGCCTCGGCGAGCCCGGCCTCGTTCCACAGAAGCTCTATCTTGCGCTCGAGACTATCCGGTGATTCGTTACCGTCGGCTTCGACGAGAAAGACTTTGGAGCGCATTTCTCACAACCCTCCTACCGCGTCTACGGGCTCGACCCGCATTATCCCACTTGCGGCCGGGGGTAAACCCCGGCCCTACACCGTTGGTAGCCGAAACGTCGGTTGCCGTCGCCCGTGGGGAATTTCGACCTCATCCGTCGTGACCCCACCGCAATCCCATCCTGGGGCCCGACACGACACACGTAGGGCCGGGGTTTACCCCCGGCCGCGACATCGGTGACAGTCAAGGCACCGTCGACGACCAGGCACTCGTATCGCCGCTCTCGAAGCCGTCGGCGGAAACAAGACCACAGTGCACCCGGGCAACCCGCGCCGAGGCGAGCCCGCCCGCTGTGTTGAAGATTCCGCCAAGCCACAGGGCATCGCCCGATCCATCGTCAAACACCTCGAGGGAGTACACGATGTCGTCGACGCCGATCCCGCCTGTCCCGGGGAGGCCCGGCCGAAAGGGACCGTGACTCGAAACACTGCCGCCTCCTAACCGTGCACGTGGTCACCAATGCCGCGCACTCTGTCCATCTCGTCGGGTGTCAGCGGCCCCTGTTCCAGCGCCGCAAGCCCCTCGTCCATCTCCTGCTCGGTACGCGGTCCCTGCAAACAGCAGTCGACGGCGGGGTGGGAGAGTACGAACCGATAACACTCGGCCGCCGTCAGCGCCTTCTCTCCAGGGGGCATCTTCCTCTGGTTCAACAGCTTGCCCCAGCGGGTCGCGGTGTAGGTCATGATTCCCGGGGGATGCTCACCGAGACGATCGAAGATATCGCTCTCGGCGCCTTTGTGGGCAGCGTTGTAGCGCACCATGTTGACGTCGAATGGCGAATCTTCGGCGGTGACCATATCGCCATGGAAGCGGCGGTTGTGACCGGTCATTCCGAGGAAACGGACCTTGCCCTCCCGCTGGAGCCGCAGGGCGAGGTCGAGCATACGCTGCCACGGCATGCTGTTGACCCAGCCGAGAAAGAGAACGTCGGCACGATCGATACCGAGTTCCCGAAGTGCCCGCTCCACCGAACGCCTTCCCCACAACCCGGCGTGGTCATACGTCTGAATGGCAATGACCATGTCATCCCGATTCGAAGGAACAAGCGATCGAAGCGCCTCCTTCATACCGGGCCTTCTCGCTTCCCAGTAGAAGGTATTGATGTCGTGCTCGTGAAAGGCCTTCTCGACCGCCGCTGCGGGGACCTTGTAACCACCGGCAAGCGCAATCCGGCTCACCTTCAGGCCGGTGCGGCCCAGTGTCCTCGTGCGTGAAAAATCGGTTTCATTCATCGCTCGCTCCTTACCAGAGAGGTGGACCCCAAACCTTGGACAGCTTTGCGGCGTTTCTAAGGTGGAGTCCGATGGGTTATTCATGCCGCACAGCTCCGGCGGGTCATCCCCGGGCAGCTGCCCGGGGATGACCCGATCGCGAGGTCGAAGTATGCCTCAGTCGGTGTCCGTTCACCGATCGAAGAATGGGGCCTCTCGTCGTTGTAGCTTCTGATCC
>CAZCEX010000429.1:0-4304 GCA_964497785.1 uncultured Thermoanaerobaculia bacterium
ACCCGGCGCCCCACTACACCATGGGCGGCCTGTGGGTGGACTACCACCTGATGTCGACAATCCCCGGCCTCTTCGTGCTCGGCGAAGCGAACTTTTCGGATCACGGGGCCAACAGGCTCGGCGCCTCGGCCCTGATGCAGGGGCTCGCCGACGGGTTCTTCGTCATCCCCAATACCATTGGCGCCTACCTCGCAGAGACGAAACCAGCGCCGGTCGATCCGGCCGACGAGGTGGTCAAAAAGGCGGAGGAGGGTGCGCGTTCTCTCAATCAACGCCTGCTCGGCATCAAGGGAAAAAGAACGGTCGACTCCTTTCACCGCGAGCTCGGAATGATCATGCTCGACAAATGCGGCATGTCGCGGTCGAAGGAGGGGCTCGACGAGGCGATCGCCGCCATTCGCGATCTGCGTGGTCAATTCTGGTCGGACGTCAACGTCCCTGGCGACGGGGAGACGCTGAACCAGGAGTTGGAGAAGGCCGGCCGGGTCGCCGACTACTTCGATCTCGCGGAGCTGATGTGCCTCGATGCGCGGCAGCGCGAGGAGAGCTGTGGCGGTCATTTCCGGGAGGAGCATCGCACGGAAGAGGGTGAAGCCCTGCGCGACGATGACGGCTTCTGTCATGCCACGGTGTGGGAGTACCAGGGAGACGGAGAGGAGGCGGTTGCCCATTCCGAACCGCTGGTCTTCGAAAGCGTCGCGCTCACCCAGAGGAGTTACAAATGAAGCTCACCCTCGAAATCTGGAGGCAGCGCAGCAACAACGACAGTGGGCGTTTCGAAACCTATCACCTGACCGATGTGAGCACCCACATGTCGTTCCTTGAGATGCTCGATGTGCTCAATCAGGAACTCATCACCAAGGGCGAAGAGCCGGTGGCATTCGACCACGACTGCCGGGAGGGCATCTGTGGGACCTGCGGCTTCGTCATCAATGGGGTCGCTCACGGCCACGTGAAGCGCAATACGATCTGCCAGCTCCACATGCGGCACTTCTCAGACGGTGACCACATCGTCATCGAGCCTTGGCGGGCCAAGGCGTTCCCGATCGTGCGCGACCTCATCGTCGATCGCTCCGCCTTCGAGCGCATCATGCGAGCCGGCGGCTTCATCTCGGCGCGTGCGGGTTCGGCGCCGGACGCGAACTCCACGCTCATTCCCAAGGACAAGGCCGAAGCGGCGATGGATTTCGCCGAGTGCATCGGCTGTGGCGCCTGCGTCGCCTCTTGTCCGAACGGCGCCGCCATGCTCTTCGTCGGCGCCAAGATCTCCCACCTCGGTTTTCTGCCGCAGGGTCAGCCGGAGCGGGACGAAAGGGCTCGGGCGATGATATCGGCGATGGAACGGGAGGCCTTCGGCGCCTGCACCAACTTCACCTCCTGCGAGGCTACCTGCCCGAAAGGGATCTCGATCGTCGGCATCGCCCGAATGAACAGGGACTTCCTCAAGGCTCAGCTCCTGGGTGGCGGCAATCTCGGAGGCAAGGGGTAGTCGCCACCGGGGGCGCAGTGGAGAGCCTCACGGATCTGTGGCAGCGAGCCGGGGACATTGCCGAGCGTGGGCGTACTTCCGGCGCTCTTCAGACCGCGTTGACCGAATGCGAGATCCTGGTCGAAGACGGCATTCCGTATCAGCTTCGTCTACTCGTGGGTGCGCACCTCAAAAAAGAGGCGCGCCAGCGCCAGGACCGGACCGGTGTCAACCCTTTTCTTCCTCCCGAGGAGGAGCTCGTCGTCGGTGATCTCACACCGACACACTTTGCGGTGCTCAACAAGTTCAACGTATTCGGCAATCACTTGCTGGTCGTGACTCGGGATTTCGTCGATCAGGACGAGCTGCTCGATCAGACTGATTTCGAGGCCCTGATGGCCTGTATGACCGGGGTCGACGGGCTCGGTTTCTACAATGCGGGTCGCCGCGCCGGCGCCAGTCAACCCCACCGCCACCTCCAGGTGACGCCCCTGCCGATGCCGCCCGGCACGGGCGGTCTCCCGATGCCGATGGATGCGGCCATCGGGCGGGGGAGCAACGGTCAGGAGGGGGGCCGGATCATCGAGTCCGGTCTGCCCTATCCCCATGCCCGCGTTCACCTGTCTGGTGATCCGTTCGTTCTCTCTGATGCCGCGCGCCTGTTCGACTGCTACCGTGAACTCCTCTGTGTGCTCGGTCTGCGAGGCGCCTATCCCTTGTACAACCTGCTGCTGACCCGCCGGTGGATGATGGTGGTTCCGCGATCGTGCGAGAGTTTCGAGGCGGTCTCCGTCAACTCGCTCGGGTTCGCCGGCTCCCTGCTCGCCCGCGATCGCCCGGCGCTGGAGCGTCTCAAAGAGGTGGGTCCGGGCGCCGTGCTGCGGGCGGTTTCCAAAAACCCGCACTGAATTATCGGGGGAACAATGCGTTACATTCACGTGGTACTCGCCTTGTCACTGATCTGCCCGGCCGTTCAGGCCGCCGACGCAGCGAAGAGAATCACCCTCGAAGCCATCTTCGAGGACGGAGGGCTCGACACTCGAGAGCCGCAGGGTCTCGTCTGGTTGCCGGACGGCGACCACGTGCTTTACCGATTCGAGGCCGATGAGGCCACCGACCTCTGGCGTGAGCACGTCGAGACAGGGGAACGCCACAAGATCGTCTCGTGGTCAGTGATGCAGAAGGAGCTCGAGTCTCAACGGCCGGGTTGGCAGCGCGCTTCGATGAGCGACCCGAATGCGGCCTCGTCCTCGCGGAGGGCGTCCGCCGTTTCACCGGACGGGTCCTTGCTCGTCGGTAGCGCTGCCGGGGATCTTTTCCGCCTCGACCTCGAAAGCGGGGAGGCGCGCTTCCTGACCGGCGACGGCGCGATGGAGTACTTCCCGACCTTCAGCCCAGACGGCGCTCGCCTGGCCTTCGTTCGTGATGCCGACCTCTATTCTCTCGAGCTGAAGACCGGCGTCGTCTGCCGGCTCACCGATCGGGGAGACAAGGACCACCTTCTGAACGGGATCGCGGACTGGGTCTACGAAGAGGAGCTTGGCACCAACCGCTCCTTCTGGTGGTCCCCCGACGGCCGGCGCATCCTTTTCCTTCAGTACGATGTCTCGCCGGTCGGCCTGGTCCCGATCGTCGACTCCTCCGGACTCTATCCAGTGGTCGAGTACCAGCGTTACCCGAAGGCCGGCACCCCGAACCCGGTTGTCCGCCTCGGTGTGATTGATGTTGACGGTGGGGCCCCCGTCTTTTTCGACGCGGGCATCGGCGAAGGCTATTGCGCCCGAGCCGGCTGGACCCCTGGAGGCCAGGTGTGGTTGCAACGCCTCAATCGAGACCAGAACGTGCTCGAACTGGTTCTCCTCGATTCGAGCACCGGCGATGGCCGGATTTTGCTCTCTGATAAAGATCCCGCGTGGGTGGATGTCGCCGACGATCTGTACTTTCTCGCCGATGGGCGCTTTCTCTGGACCTCCGTGCGGGACGGGTGGCGTCATCTCGCGCTGCATGCCGCTGACGGTACGCTCGAGCGTCAGCTGACGTCGGGTGCATGGCAGGTGACAGCGGTTTATGGGCTCGATGTTGACGAAAAGACGGCGTTTTTCCAAGCCAATCGCAACAACCTCAGGCAGCGCCACCTGTTTCGGGTAGAGCTCGTTTCGGGCGAGATATCCCCGATGGGGAGTGCAGCCGGCGGTGTGCACTCGGCCGTGGTCGCGCCCGGTGGCGCCTACCTCATCGACACCTGGTCGGCGCTCGGCACGCCACCGCGGGCGGACGTCGTCGCCAGTGATGGCAGCATTGTGCGAGAGCTGTGGCGGAGCGGAGACGGTCTCGATGCCTGGGACCTGTTGCCGATCGAGAGTCAGAGCTTCATCGCCCAAAACGGCGTCGAGCTGCACAGCCTGCTTTTTAGACCGCGAGACTTCAAGCCGGAGCAGACCTACCCGGTGGTGCTGTATGTCTACGGTGGCCCCCACTCGCAGCTCACCCAGGATCGTTGGGGTGGTTCCATCCACCACTTCCTGCGTTTCCTTGCCGACCAGGGGATTGCGGTCTTCATGGTCGACAATCGGGGAACCTTTGGCCGCGGTCATGATTTCGAGACGGCGGTGTATCGTCGTCTCGGGGAGTTCGAGGTGGTGGACCAGTTGGCGGCGGTTCGCTGGCTCAAGAACCAACCCTGGGTGGACGGTGAACGCATCGCCGCCTACGGGGGCAGCTACGGCGGCTACATGACCTTGATGCTGCTGCTGCAGGCGCCGGAGACCTTCCGCGCTGGTATCGCCTACGCGCCGGTCACCGACTGGCGGTTCTACGACACCATCTATACCGAGCG
>CAZCEX010000430.1:0-4291 GCA_964497785.1 uncultured Thermoanaerobaculia bacterium
GGAGGAAGCCCTCAAAATTACCGAAGCACAGGGGGGCGAGGTCACTGCGGTGATCTACGGTCCCGCGCGAGCCGAGGCCGCCCTGCGAGACTGTCTCGCCCGTGGTGCCCACAAGGCCGTGCACGTGATTGGTGGCGAGACCACGCTGGGTGATTCCGCGAAGATTGCCGATACTCTGGCCGCCGCGCTCAAGGACCGCGAGTTCGACCTCGTACTGGCGGGCGTGCAAGGTGTCGGCACCGACAACGCACAGGTCGGTCAGATGCTCGCCGAGAAGCTCGACCTGCCGCACGTCGCCGCTATCGCCAGCCTCGAGCTCGGCGAGGGCACGCTCAAGGCTGAGCGTGACGTCGAGGGCGGCCGAGAGGTTTACGAGAGTCCCTTGCCCGCGCTTCTGACCTGCATGAAAGGGCTCAACGAGCCCCGTTATGCAGCCCTGAAGGGCATCATGGCCGCCAAACGTAAACCGGTCGAGAAGCTCCAGCCTGCCGACCTCGGCATCGACGAGGGCGCCGGCGCGACGTTGACGATTCGTTCGCTCGAACTGCCGCCGGCCAAGAGTGAAGGCACGATCCTCCAGGGGGAGGACGACCCGGCGGCGTCGGCCAAGGAGCTGGTGCGACTGCTTCGTGAAGAAGCCAAGGCAATCTGAAGGGAGGCGATGATGGCTGGAATACTTGTTTTCGTAGAACAGCGTGGCGGCGAGATCCGCAAGGCCTCTCTGCAGGCCCTCTCAGAGGCGCACCGTCAGAGTGCTGGTGGGGCCGTTGCAGCGGTGATCGCCGGTGACGGCATCGCTGGCGTTGCCGGATCTCTCGGCGGCTACGGCGCTCAGACGGTCTACAGTGCCGATGACGCCAACCTCGGTCTCTACTCATCCGAGGGATATGCCGAAGTGGTATGCAAGGCCGCAGAGCTCTGCAGCCCTTCGGCCGTTTTCTTCTCGGCGACAGCGATGGGTCGTGACCTCGCCCCGAGAGTTGCCGCAAGGCTCGGTGTCGGCGCCCTTGCCGACGTCGTCGCTCTCGAGCTCGACGGTGGGTCGTTCGTGGCACGGCGTCCGGTCTACTCGGGCAAGGCCTTCGCGACGGTTGACAGCGCCGGCACCTCGCCGCAGGTCATCTCACTGCGCCCGAACGTATTCGCGGCTGAGGAGACAGGCGGTGCGGCCGAGGTGGTTGCCCTGGACGGCCTCGGTCTGTCGATCCGCGCGATGGTCAAGGAGTTCGTCGCGTCGGAAGGCGGCGAGCTGGATGTGGCCGAGGCCGATATCATCGTCTCGGGCGGTCGCGGCATCAAGGGCCCCGAGAACTTCGCTCTCATCCGTGAGCTCGCCCAGGCCCTCGGGGCCGCTGTCGGCGCCTCGCGCGCCGTCGTCGACGCGGGTTGGATCGAGCACTCGCACCAGGTGGGTCAGACCGGCAAGGTCGTGAGCCCGTCTCTCTACGTTGCGTGCGGCATTTCCGGCGCCATCCAGCACCTCGCGGGCATGAGTTCGTCGAAGGTCATCGTGGCGATCAACAAGGACCCCGACGCGCCGATCTTCAAGGTTGCGGACTACGGCGTCGTCGGTGATCTCTTCACCGTCATCCCGCCGATGGTAGAAGCCATTAAGGCCCTGTAATCCTTCTGCTTTTGACAGATAATAGGCGGGCCGAAAGGCCCGCCTATTTCCTTTTTGTTGATGCTTCGGCAACAGGTCGGAGCATCAACAAAAAGCGCTGCGGTACGTTGCGGTATTTTAAGGAAAGGTCAACGACCACGTGCTGGTATTGCCGCCTTCGAAGCCGTTGGCGAAGATGTCGGCTTCGATGACGGAGGTGCAATCGCCGGGCACGCCGACGTTGGTGATCTCGATGTCGTCGATCCACCAGCCCGAATCGGTCACGCCGCCGTCGGTCGAGAGACGCCAACGAACGAACACGTCCTCGTTCTTCCACTGATCCAGGGAGGCGGAGTAGTAATCCCAAGGTACGAGCGGGCTTTCCGCAAAGTAGGCGCCGGTTGGCAGCTGGCAGGCGTCACCGGTATTCGAAACCGAATCGGGGTAGTTCACCGGTACCTTCTCCCACGTTGTGCCGCCGTCGATCGAGATCTCGACGATGCCTTTGTCGTAGTTGGTCTCGATGTCATACGTCGACCAGAATCCGAGCTGGGCGCCGGGATTGAGGTGCAGGCTCGGGGTTGTCAGGCCGGCGCAGATGTTGTTGCCGTAGGCGCCCGTTCCGTATGCGTTCGGATCGCTGTGAGTCCTGTCGGTGCGAATGGACCACAAAGACTGCTGGGTCAACTGTGCTTCGTCGCTGTCACCGGCGTTGTCGGTCCAGGTTCCGAGAGTCGACGGACCGGTCGGTTTCCCGGAAATACGGACCAGGTTCGTATCCTCGATCCCGGTGCTCGTATCAACCGCGCGGACGATGTAGTAGTACATCTGGCCGGAGACGAGCGCATCGGTGTCGAGGTAGGTGGGGCCAGCGACGTTTTCTGCAATGCGATTGGTAGGCGCAGGATCGAAGGCTAGGTCGATCGACCGGTAGATCCTGTACGTCGCTGTCGATCCGCAGTACAGAGTCGGGTCTGTCGACCAGGAAAGTTCGAGCCCGCAGAGGGCGGCGGCTTGGTTGGTGACGGATTGCAGGCCGCCGAACACCGGAGCTTCGGTACAGGCGCCTGAGGTCGAAGCCTCGATGCAGGCGGTTGGGGTCGAGGTGCAATGGCCGGCGAGCGACTGCAGCCAGTAACCGTAGGTGAGCTGCCCCGAGGCTGTGGTGTCGGTGTAGCTCGTCGTGGCGACGGTGCTGAGCAGCGTGGCCGGTCCGGGATTCGTGCAGCCGCCCGGGGCACGGTAGATGTCGTGTTGGTAACCCGTTCCGCTGGTCGCCCAGGAAAGAGCAATCCGATTGTCGCCGTCACCCTGCGCGACCAGGCCGGAGGGCGTTGAGGTCTTGGCCGCGATCGGCACGGCGATGTCGGCGGCAGTTGCGAGGTATGTGCGGGTATTACCGCCCAGGAAGGCCTTTGCGCCGGGGCCGCTGTTGGCGATCGTATCGTCGTTGCTGTGGTAGTTGGGGTTGAATCCCGCACCCGCGCCGGTGCAGTTCCACCATACACCGAAATTGCTGTCCGTGATGCCGCAGATCGCGGACCAGCCTTCTTCCCAGAATGGGGCGTGATCGGAGGAGGTCATTCCCGGGCACAAGAACGCGTTGACCGGAACGCCGGTGTCGTACGTTGACGACTGCTGGGCCATCAGGTTGCCGAGCCACACCGAGGCGTTGTTGGTATGGACATCCAGGTCTTCAGGATCGTCGTTTCCCTCCCAGGCGATCATGTCGCCGTTGAGCACGGCGACGATATTCATGCCGGCTGTGCTCGCATCGTCGGCCCAGCCCTCGCTGCCGTTCAGCCCCTGTTCCTCACCGGTGACGGAGAGGAACTTGACGGTCTTCTCGAATTCATAACATGACATCGCCTCGGCGACCGAAGTCACCATCGCCGAGCCGCTGGCGTTGTCGTCGGCGCCTGGCGCCAGGGTCATAGGGGTATCGTAGGTGATGCTGTCCAGGTGGCCGATGACGACGACGACCTCGAGCGGGCTCACCGTGCCCTCAAGCGTGCCGACGACGTTATCCGGGTAGGAGGCGTCGTAGTGGTGGTACGCCGGTGAGAGGCCATAACCGTTGAACAGGTTATAGACATCCTCGGCGGCGTCAACGCAGCCCTGGGCGTACGAGTACCGCGTCGGCGCCGAGTCCATGATCGCTTGCCAGTGTGCCATCGCGACGTCGTCGGTGAGGTTGTTGACCATGTCCTGGATCAAAGGATCAACGGTGATCGCGTCGCGGCCGCCGCCCTGAAGGTCCTGGTAGCGTTCCGGCGGTGGCAGGGTGGGCTCGAGCACTCGCATCGGCAGGACCCGCAGCATGAAGCTCGTTGTCTGCGTGCAGGCAGGGCTGTCGAAAGACGGCGACTTGAGCAGGTACCAATCCGCACCCTGGGAAACGACCTCGCCGCAGGACTCGATGTCGGCGGCCCGATCCTGATGTATGAGGCCCGCAGTGGCGTACTGGGAGCGGCCGTCAGGGTGGTCGAGCACAAGGTGCTCATAACCGAGGTTCTTGACGATTTGCACCACCGTGGCCTCGTCGCCGAGGGCCAAAAAGGCGTAATTCAGTTCCGCCACGACCGGGACTCCAGATTCGAGAAGATGGTTGCGATCCTCGTCCGACTGGCGGTCAATACGCAGGAGCGCGTCATCTCCGGCCGACGCGACGAGCGCGACGATCGATAT
>CAZCEX010000431.1:0-4272 GCA_964497785.1 uncultured Thermoanaerobaculia bacterium
CTGGATCAGTGCCCTCCCGCCTACTCAGCTAAAAAGATCGGGGGCAAGAAGATGTACGAGCTCGCACGCGCCGGTCAGCCCGTCACCCCCAAACCGAAAAGGGTGAAAGTCCACGACATCCACCTCACCCAACCGGCCGCGGACGATCTCCTGCTCGAGGTCACTGTTTCAAGCGGGTTTTATGTCCGCTCGCTCGCCCACGACGTGGGAACGAGGCTGGGCTGCGGCGGTCACCTCAGGCGGCTGGAGAGGACCCAGATCGGTCCCTTCGAATCGGCCAACGCCATGGCCCAGTCCGCCCTGGAAGCCGCACTTTCGCCCGAAGCCGTCATCGAAGGGCCGCATTGGGTTCCTCTCGAGAAGATCTCGCTGCCTTTCCCCGATGTCGAGATCAACTCGACAGCGGCAGAGAGATTCGCCCATGGACAGCCGATCGTGGTCTTTCGCTCGGGAGAAGAGCCCCTCGAAGCCGAAGACAGCGTCGCGGTCCGTTGCGGGACCCGTCTCCTCGGTGTCGGCGAGGTCCAGAACGTGCTCGCCCGCGGCCGCACGCTCAACGTCAGACCATCCCTGGTTCTGGCCGAATGATTGAATCAAAAGACACTTCCTGTTATTGTGGCGAGGCCTCCTCGCCACCGGAGGAACAACGGAGGATATAGTGAGCCATTTCGACGCCCAAAAGGAAACGATTATTGAGGAGTTCCGGACCCATACCAACGATACTGGGTCCCCCGAGGTACAGGTCGCCCTTTTGACCAAGCGCATTCTTTTTCTCACCGAACATTTCAAATCGTACAAGAAGGACTTCCACTCCAGACGGGGTCTTCTGCGCCTGGTCGGGCGTCGGCGCCGTCTCCTCGAGTACCTCAAGAACAAGGACATCGCTCGTTACCGCTCTTTGATCGAACGCCTCGGCCTGCGTGGCTGACCGGCCGATCGATCCGACTCGCGCCCGGCCGAACCACGACCACATAAACGGGTAGCAGCGAGCCGTCGTCCCCTTAGATTGGAAACTAAAACGACATGACAATTACGAATAAAACACTCGCATTCGGCGACAAGGTGCTGACGTTCGAGCTCGGAAAGATCGCGAAGCAGGCCGCAGGCTCCGTCGTCGTCCGCCTCGACGACTCCATGGTCCTCGTCACTGCCTGCTCCGAAGGCGATCCCCGCGTCGGCCGCGACTTCCTACCGCTCACGGTGGATTATCGCGAGAATACCTACGCCGGCGGCCGGATCCCCGGCGGATTTTTCAAACGTGAAGGCCGTCCGACCGAAAAGGACACCCTCACCTGCAGAGTCATCGACCGAGGACTGAGACCTCTCTTCCCGGATGGCTACCGCACCGAGACTCAGGTCATTGCCTGGGTGCTTTCGGCCGATCTCGACCACGACCCCGACGTGCTTGCCATGAACGGCGCGTCGATCGCCCTCATGGTTGCACCGACCATTCCTTTCGACACCCCGATCGGCTCGGTAAGAGTCGGCCGCGTCGACGGGGAGTTCGTGCTCTTCCCCACCTACAGCGAGCGCGAGGCCTCTGACCTCGACCTCGTGGTATCCGGCACTGAAAACGCCATCGCCATGGTTGAGTGCGGCGCCACCGAGCTGTCCGAGGACATCGTCATCGACGCCCTTCAGCTCGCCCACGAAGAAATCAAGCGGATCATCAACATGCAACGGGAGATCGTCGCCGAACGCGGGGTCGTCAAGGCGCCGTTCGAGGCGCCGGGGGCGCCGTGGCCCGAAGGATACGACGACAAGGTCAAGAACCAGTGGCGTTCCGAACTCGTCGAAGCCATGCACGTCAAGGGCAAGTTCGAGCAGCGCGACGCCATCAAGGCCGTGCGGGCCAAAGCACTCGAAGCCCTGCCGGAGGACGTTGTTGAAGGGCAGACACCCTGGGTCAAGAACATCTTCGGGGCGATGACCAAGGAGGTCACCCGGGAGACTATTCTCGGTGAAGGCAAGAGGCTCGACGGCCGCGCCTTCGATGAGATCCGACCGGTAGCATGTGAAGTCGGGTTCCTGCCCAGGGCGCACGGCTCGGCCCTGTTCACCCGCGGCGAGACCCAGGCCATCGTTACCTGCACCCTCGGCGTCTCCGAGGATCGCCTGCTCATCGAGAGCTACAAAGGGGAGTGGAAAGAAAGATTCTATCTCCACTACAACTTCCCGCCATTTTCAGTCGGCGAAGCACGCTTCCTGAGAGGCGCAGGACGACGCGAGATCGGTCACGGAAATCTGGCCCGACGCGGCCTCCTCCCGCTCCTGCCGAGCGAAGAGGATTTTCCCTACACCATTCGCATCGTATCCGACATCACCGAGTCCAACGGGTCCTCGTCGATGGCATCCGTCTGCGGCGGTTCTTTGGCCATGATGGACGCCGGCGCTCCGATGCGCACCGCCGTCGCAGGCGTGGCCATGGGCCTGGTCTCCGACGGAACGCGGCACGCAGTCCTCACCGACATCGCCGGTCAGGAAGATCACTACGGCGACATGGACTTCAAGGTCACCGGCACCTGCGACGGCATCACGGCGTTGCAGATGGACATCAAGGTCTCGGGCCTGCCCAGAGAGATCCTCGAACAGGCCCTCGAACAGGCTCATCAAGGACGGTTGAGCCTGCTCGACTCGATGGCTGAAGCCATTACCTCCGGTCGCGACGAGGTCTCCCCCTACGCCCCGCGCATCTACTCGATCAAGGTCCCCGTCGACCAGATCCGTAACGTCATCGGCGCGGGTGGCAAGACCATCCGATCGATCGTTGAGCAGACCGGCGCCCGCATCAACGTCGATGATGACGGCACCGTGCAGATCGCCACCAACGACGCCGCGGCTGCCGACAAGGCCGTCAAGATGATCGAGGGCCTGACCAAGGTTCCCGAGATCGGTGAAGAGTTCGACGGCGTCGTCAAACGCCTCGAGCCCTACGGCGCGTTCGTCGAGATCCTCCCCAACCAGGATGGCCTCGTGCACATCTCGGAGGTCGCGATGGAGCGGATCCCGGACATCCGCGACGTGCTCACCGAAGGTGACGAGATGCGGGTTCGCATCATCGACATCGACGCCAACGACCGCATCAAGCTGTCGCGTCGCGTCATCCTCGAAGACGAGGCCCGCGGGCGCGGCGAAGACATCCCCGAGCGCGACCCGCTCGGCGACCGCAGAGGCGGCCGGCCCGGTGGCGGCGGTGGACGCGGTGGCGGCGGTGGACGCGGTGGCGGCCGGGACCGGAGGCCTCGCAGAGACTAAGTTCTCAACCGCACAAATCAAATAACAAAGTCAGGGGCGAATCAAAAATTCGCCCCTGACTTTGTTATTTGATTTGTTTTGTCTAGCGACGAACTCCACCCCAAATTGCCGCACCCCGACATAAAACCCTTGATTTCTTGCCGCGCTTCGGTCAGAATGAATGAGTGTTCATTCAGCCGGATTCGTGGCTTAAAAACTGAGGGAGGGCTCTCGTGGAATATAAAGTTGATCTCCGTGACATCAAGTTCCAGCTTTTTGAATGGCTCGATACCGCCAAGTTGCTCGAAGCCGAGCGTTATGCGGACTGGGATGCCGAAAACGTCGAGATGGTCATCGACGAGGCCCTGAAGATCGCTCAGGACTTGATGGCGCCCGCGAATGAAGAAGGCGACAGGGTCGGAGCGCAATGGAACGATGGCATCGTGACGATGCCGGAGTGCTACCGTCCGGCCTATGACACCATTTCCGAGGGCGGATGGATCGGTCTGCTCGCCCCGCCCGAATATGGCGGCATGGGCCTCCCGGACACCGTCGGCACCGTCGTCAACGAGTTTTTCTCCGGGTCGTGCGTATCGCTCTCACTGACGTTGATGCTGACGCGAGGCACCGGCGCGATGATCGAAAACTTTGGAACCGACGAGCTGAAATCGACCTTTGTCGAGAAGATCTACTCGGGCCAGTGGGGCGGCACGATGTGTCTCACCGAGTCCGGGGCCGGCTCCGATGTGGGCGCCAGCATCACCAAGGCCGTCAAGAATGCCGACGGCTCATACGCCATTACCGGCGAAAAGATCTTCATCACCTCGGGGGACCACAACCTGGCGGAGAACAACATCCACCTCGTACTCGCGAGGACACCCGGCGGGCCCGGCGGAACCAAGGGCCTGTCGCTCTTTGTCGTGCCGAAGATCAGGGTCAACGCCGACGGTAGCCTCGGTGAGCCCAACGACGTCGCCTGTTCCAACATCGAAGAGAAGATGGGCATCCACGGCTCCCCCACCTGCACCCTCCTCTTCG
>CAZCEX010000432.1:0-4267 GCA_964497785.1 uncultured Thermoanaerobaculia bacterium
CGGGATTTTGGGTTGGTCCTTGTCCACGGCATACATGAATTTCTCAACCGGCCGACCTTTCAGCAGATGTTCCTGAACGATCAACTCGACATCATTGGGAGTCAACTGCTGATAAAACACATCGTCGGGTTGAATGACGACGATAGGACCCCGTTCACAAAATCCGTTGCACCCGGTGGTGGTGGAGAACCCCCTTCGGCTTGCCGGTCGAGCCCGACGTGTAGAGGATGAACAACGGGTCCTCGGCGCCCATCCACTCGTAGGTGCAGGTCGATCGTTGCCTGCGGCACTCGTCTTCGAGCCAGTAGTCTCGGTCGCTGCGCATCGCGACCTCGGCGTCGGTGCGGCGTGCGACGAGAACAGTCTCCACGATGTCGAGACCGTCGATCGCACGGTCGACGGTCTCTTTCAAGCGCAGACGTCGCCCGCCGCGCAGACCCTCGTTGGCGGTGACCACGAGCCGTGCGCCGGCGTCGAGAATCCGGTCACGGATCGACTCTGCCGAAAATCCACCGAAGACGATCGAGTGCACGGCCCCGATGCGAGCGCAGGCGAGCATGGTGTAGGCGAGCTCGGGGATCATCGGCAGGTAGATGCAGACCCGGTCGCCCGCCTTGACGCCGTGGAATCGAAGCACGTTGGCGACTCGGCTGACCTCGTGCTTCAGCTGCCGGTAGGTGATGTGTTCGTACTCACCCGGCTCGTCCTTTGCCCAGATGATGGCGTCCTGGTCGCCGCGGGTCTGCAGGTGGCGGTCGACGCAGTTGTAACAGGCATTGAGGCGTCCGCCGAGAAACCAGCCAAAGTCGACGTTCTCGTAGTCGCTGTCGAAAACCGTGCCCCAGGGGTGGAACCAGCTGATGCGTTCGGCCTGCTTCGCCCAGAAAGAATCCGGGTCATCCAGTGACAGCCTGTACTGGCGTTCGTACTCTTCCATGCTGTTGAGATGTGCTCGCTCGACGATGTGGTCCTTGGGGGGGTAGTGCTCAAGCTGGTCAGCCATGTTTGTCTCCACCGAGATGTTCGTTTGCATATAACATTCAGGAGACAAGGTATCATTCCTCAGTCTCGATCTCATGTCGCGCCAGAGCATGGAGGTCCGCGCCACGACGAATGATGGGAATCTAACGGTGATGACGACGGTTAAAACAACGAGTGGGGAACCTACACATACAAATGAAATGAGTTGCGATTGAGATGAAGTCTCGCACAATGAGGTCATGAAAGTATCCATCGGTCAGCGTCTCGGCACCTTCGAGGTCTCTGCCGTTCTCGGCCAGGGCGCCATGGGTGAGGTGTGGCGGGCGACGGACTCATCCCTCGGTCGCGACGTCGCGCTCAAGGTGTTGCCGGAGGATTTTGAGGACGACCCCAACCGGCACGCTCGCTTCGAACGTGAGGCCAAGGTGCTGGCGAGCCTCAACCACCCCAATATCGCAACCCTACACACCCTCGTGCACCTCGACGGCGCGCACGTATTGGTGATGGAGCTGGTTGAGGGCGAGGGTCTCGATGAGGTGATCGCTCGCGGGCCGATCCCTGTCGACGAGGCGATCGGGATCGCGCTGCAGATCGCCGAGGCGTTGGCGGTGGCCCACGAGGCCGGTATCGTGCATCGCGACCTCAAGCCGGCCAATATTCGTATCCGGCCTGACGGCGCTGTCAAGGTGCTCGACTTCGGCCTCGCCAAGGCGTGGAAGGCCGACAGCAGTGGGTCGAGCGTATCCATGTCGCCAACGATGACGAGCCATACCACCGCAGCCGGCGTCATTCTCGGCACGGCCGCGTACATGGCGCCCGAGCAAGCGCGGGGGAAGCCGGTCGACAAGCGAAGCGACATCTGGGCCTTCGGCGCTGTGATGTGGGAAATGCTCACCGGCGACAAGCTCTTCGAAGGAGAGACGGTATCCGACGTGCTCGCCGCGGTGCTCACCCGCCAGCCTGAGTGGCCAGTGATCGAAGCCATTGCCGGGATAGAGGTCACGCAGGTCTTGCGCGGCTGCATTGAGGGAGACCCCCGGGAGCGTTTCAGCAGTGCAGGCGACGTTGCTCTCCTTCTGAAGAAGGCGATGTGGGAGGATAGCCGTCCCGTTCCAGTCGGGCTCGGTGGGACGGTGGCGCGAAAGTCGGTATGGCGCCTTGCAGGTCCGGGTTTGATGGTCGGACTTTTGATCGGGGCCGCGGTTGCCTGGATCATCAGCCCCGGCGACCTGGAGGATGCGGTCGTGCGCTTTTCGATCGTTGAAGAAGAGCTCACCGTCTCATCGGGTGTCGCTATTGCGCCAGACGGGAACCGTGTGGCCTTTGTTGTGGAACGGGACGAGGGTCATATGCTGGCCGTCAGATCACTCGACCAGTTCGAGCCGGTGGTACTGCCGGGCACCGAGGGGGGCATGTGTCCGTTCTTCTCCCCGGACGGCAGATGGCTGGGGTACTTCACGCGTACCGAGCTTCGTAAGGTGCCAAGCAACGGAGGACCTCCCAGGACCATCACCAGCTTCAGAGGCCGGGTTCGTTTCGATCCATGGAATACGGCCTCCTATCCGACCGCCGACTGGGGAGATGACGATACGATCGTATTTTCTTCCGGATTCTGGCGGGAGCCGGCGACGCTCACCGGCCTTTTTACGGTCGCCGGCTCGGGCGGCGAGCCGCAGCCGCTCACCAAGCTCGACGGCACGGAGCTCGGTCACAAATGGCCGAGCTTCACACCGGATGGTCGGTCCGTCGTTCTGACGGCCCTCGGGGTCGGGCCCCGGAATACGCACATCGACATTGTCGACCGCGATTCGGGGCAACGTAGAAGGCTCCAAGATGACGGAGCATTGGGGCAGGTGCTGGAAACGGGGTTCTTGGTCTATCTCGACAGTTTCTACAGCCGCCTGGTAGCGGCGGCGATCGACCTGGAAGGTCTCGAACGGACCGGTCCCGCAATTCCGCTGGTTGAGGGCGTGAGCTCGAATGCATCCCAGAGCTACGCCGTTTCCGCCACCGGTACCCTCGTTTATGTCGCCGCCGGCCTCGGTGAGGGGGAGAGCCGTCTCGTTCGGGTCGGTCTCGACGGCTCGGTGACGACCCTGGTCGATCGCAGTGCGAGCTGGTATCAGCCTCGAATCTCCCCGGACGGCCGCCACCTTGTGGTTCGGGAGGTCGCCGATGAGTGTCGTCTCTGGCTTTTTGACTTCGAACGGCGTTCGCTGACGCCCTTGACTGCCAGTGGAGACAACCACCAACCCATCTGGAAACGCAGCGGGAAAGAGGTTGTCTACGGTCGCGAAAGCTCCAGCAAGGGTACGCGTGGGTTGTTCCGCCAGGTTGCCGACGGCAGCCGTGCGCCGGTTGAGCTTCTCTCCGGTGAAGCCGTCAGTGGTTCGGGCTCCTCTGCGGTTCCCTACCCGGACTCCTTTTCGCCGGGTGACAGCGATCTGCTCTTCGAGCGGTCAACTTTGGAAATGGGTTCCGACCTGTGGGTGGTCCCCATGGATACCAAGGTGCCGGAACCGTTTCTGGCCTCACCGGCTTTCGAAGGAGACGGCGCCTTCTCACCCGACGGGAGATGGGTGGCCTACGTCTCCGATGAGAGCGGTCGCCAGGAGGTGTATGTGCGTGCATATCCGAGCAAGGGCAGCCGTCTCCAGATCTCGGTCGCCGGCGGCGAGTGGCCGATGTGGTCGCCTGATGGGACACGCCTGTATTTTGGCCGGGGCCGACGTTTGATGGCCGTGGATTTCAACGGCACAGGGTACGAGGCCGAGGTTGACCGCCCGAAGGAGGTGCTCGAGGGCTTCGATTTCAGCCGCGGTAACGCCGACCTGATGCCGGATGGTGAAAGCTTCGTACTCGTGCAGCCGGCATCGCGCGGCCTGGTCGAGATCCGGGTTGTGACCGGCTGGGCTCAGGAGCTCAAGGACACGGTTCCTGGTGGCGTGCGCCGATGATCGAGAGCCGACATTTTATTTCTTGGCGGTGGGAAGGGCCTGTTATGGCCCTTCCTACCGCCAAGAAATAAAATGTTAGAACGATATATCCCACTGCAATCGCACTCGGTTCTCATTCCTCCTGCCGGGCTCGCCCGCCTGATCCTGGAGACGGCTCAGATCGAGAGTCAGCTTGTTGCGGTGGCCGTTGAAGAACCAGTTGAAGGCGAGCGTGGTCTCTCGGATGAGGTCTCTTTCACGGGTCGTATTCGGGTCGACCTGGGCGTAACGGACAGCAACCTCGAGCGGTTTTGGGAACGACGACCAGAGGGCGTGGAAGAAGTAGCCGG
>CAZCEX010000433.1:0-4262 GCA_964497785.1 uncultured Thermoanaerobaculia bacterium
CGCTCTGAACGGTCACTGCGCCGCGATCCACCCGGATCACCCGACCGGGAGTGTGCTTGTCCTTGAAATGTGTATTGAAGATCGATTCGAGACGGTCGTTCCAACCGAACGCTGCGAGTGTCACTGTCCTTCTCCTGTTGTTCCGGGCGCGAGAAAACACACCCATTTCCGGGATGAACTGGGGATGGGAACAATCGGGGCTGTGGCGCCGAGCCGTTCGGCTCGGGTCTTCTCTCGCCCCTCAGGCGACAAATACGGCGGTCAGGCTCTTCATATGGACGGATTCTAACACGCCATCACAGCCTTCCACACTCATAAAATCGATCACCAACTTGTTCTCTTGCCGCCCGAGCCACAGAAATCCAGACACCCGGTGCCGAAAATTCAGACTTCACGACACTCATTTGTCGCAGGCGTCCATTGAAACTCTGCAAAGGGTTGCATTCTTGCTCGGCGGGATCTATGATACTGACTTCAAGCCATAGCTCTCGATAATCTATTTTTTCGACCGATCCATTAATGTTGCTGCCAATGGTTCCCACAGAGGCGGCAAATCTTTAGGAGGTTCAGATGAAAAGAACAGAGTTCATTGCCCTTTTCTTGATCGTTTTCGCAACAACCGTATGGGCGCAGGCCGATGAAAACTGGAGACCGCTCATTGCCGACCCGAATGATACGGAGACGGTGGTCGTTCGGGTCCAGGATGAAGCGGAGGTCAAGGAAAGGCCGCAGAATCAACAACCCGCCTACGCCGAGCTGCCGGTGATCGATCCGGACCTCCTCGCCACCGCAAAATCCTCCGGGGATGAATCGATACGCGTGATCATCTACCTCAACTACATGCCCCATGCGCTGCTCAAAGATGGGGTCCGCGACGCACATGCGGTGGAGATGGCGGTACTGAAGGCCCAGATTGATACCATCACCCGTCGTTATGCCGATGTACGAGTCACGAGCGCGACGACCGACGCTGAAAATTACAGCTCGATGTACGACATCCTTCCCGAGGATCGGGCCGCGATAGCGGCGCTGAATGAACAACACGAAGCGCTGTCGTTGGTGATGCAGCGTGAGTTGAAACAGGCCCTCCAGGCCGAGATCGAGCCCTACCAGGAACCCGTGGTGGCCGCTCTCCTGGCCCTTGGCGCCCAGGTTGAGTTCACGACCCTGAGTGGGAACGCAATCATCGCGCTGGTCCCGGCCGAAGCGCTGCCCGATGTGGCTGAGATCCCGCGAATCGCACGCATCGCAGCCGACGAAATTATCCACTCCAACCTCGACTTCGCCGATGACGCCACTCTGGTGACCTCCACGAAGCCGGGAGGAGGGATGTGGAACAACGGTTTAACCGGCGGCATCTACGATCCCGCCATTCTCGACTCCGGCACCGATCGCACGCACCCGTTTATGGAGAATCAAACCTACCGCACAAACCACTGGAGCTGGTATCTGGTCGCCGGCGCGGCAGATCCAAACTACGACTCCAACGAGGGCACCCACTTTGAGGACGATCTGCAGGGCCACGGCAGCCATGTGGCCGGCATCGTAGGCTCTCTCGGCAGCACCATCTATCCGAACCACCGCGGCATGAGCTATGGTGTCGAGAAGTTCGTCACCCTCAAGGCGGCGTTTCGGAACACAGCGACCGGTGGGGCATCGATGTACACCTCGGATCGCATGAACCTCACCGATCGGGCGCTGTTTCGCACCGCAGAGCTTTACCCGACCTTCGGAACGAACGATTTCGCCGATGACGTCGATGGTTTCAACCTCAGCTACGGCGGCGCGACGACCTCGGACGACACCGACTCGTCCCGGTACATCGACTCAGTCATCGCGGACACCCTCGCGGACACACCGTGGACCGTCTCGGCGGGAAACAGCGGCCCCAGCAATACCAACTTCAACAGCCCGGCGATTTCGTACAACGCGATCACAGTCGCGGCCGCTGACGATCTCGACACCACGTCACGATCGGACGATGTGCTCGCGAGCTACAGCTCCCGCGGTCCAACCGCCAACGGCCGAAAGAAACCCGACCTCGCGGCTCCGGGATCAGACATCAAGTCGGCCAACCAGAATTGGGAGTCACAGCAAGACTGGATCGAAAAAGACGGCACCAGCATGGCGGCGCCCATGGTCCTCGGAGTGGCCATGGATCTCATGGATGCCGGTGTCTGGAAGGAGCTCTCAATCAAGGCCCTGCTCATCAACACCGCCCAGAAGAACGAGGCGGGTTACAACTTCGAGTCCGACTCAGACGGTTGGGACCCCGGCATGGGCTGGGGCTACATGAACGCCTGGGCGGCGTACTTTCACCGCGCCGACGTCAAGGAGACTACCCTTACAGCTTCTGGTCAGCCCGGTGACTACCGCTTGTACAAAGGACTCATGCGCGATGAAGGCGCCGGCGGAGAGGGTCGCGATCGCGCGACCATGGCGTGGCGGCGTCACGCAACCTACAGCCCGAACACCTTCCCAGCAACCTATTACAACCTCTCCGACCTCGACCTTGTTTTGTACAACGAAGGCACCGGTTCCTTTATTGACACGGACTCAACTATCGGGGACAACGTCCACCAGGTCCGCGTCGCCAGCGGGACGGGTGCCACACCCGTGGTGATCAAGCCCTACTCCTGGTCGAGTGCATTCCCTCACGGTGGCTCGACCGAGACGTTTGCTCTCTCCACCGAGGAAGGTTTCGTCGAAGTCTCTCTGCCCTTGCGAGCGGACGTGCAACCCACCGGCAGCTGGCCGACCACAGTTAGCGCCGGCGCCACCGCCCTCTACAACGTGTATCTGAACAACAACGGAGAGGTGGCGCTGCACAATGTCAACTTCACCCTGCGGACTCTACCCGCGGGCTGGGCATTAGTCGGCGGCCTGAATTCTCAGACCGTCGGTTCGGCCGCCTCGGGTGGCGGCAGCAGCCCCGTGGCCACATGGAGTCTGCAGGCGCCGGCTGTCCCCGGCGTCTACCAGATCTGGTTTGACGTTTCACAGAGTTCCTACGGGGAAAGTTGGGGAGGAGAGGGCTGGTATTTAGGTGTGACGGTCATTGCCTTTGACCCGCATATCTTCTCGGACGGCTTCGAAAGCGGTACTACCTCAGCCTGGTAGGGGATTCTCAACGGGGACACCTCGTTCTCCGCCTTGTAAGAAATAGCCTCGGGACCACGGTGGTCCCGAGGCTTTGCATTCCCACTGTTGGCAAGAGAGATCTCTCAGATCTCTACCGGAATCGTGGTAGGGTCGCTGGCTCGTCGAGCATCACAAACCAGGCGCCGTATCCGGCGCCGGTGGTCAAGACGAACCCTGAGGGCCTACAAGGATTCAGCCCCTTGTCGCCGGACCAGGCTCACTCGATCCTCGAGGGCGTTCGGCCGGCAGCTGCTGATGAACGCGGGAAGGGTTCCGAGTGGTGGTGTTCTCGGGTCTGCCCGCGAGGCCCCTTGACTTGCCGACCCGACCGGGTAAACCTTGCGCCCTCGGAGGAATGATGGCAAACGAAGAGCAAAAGGTGATCTTTTCCATGGTCCAGGTCTCGAAGACCCACGGACAGAAGACCGTCCTGCGCGACATCTCGCTGGGCTTTTTCTATGGCGCCAAGATCGGCGTCCTGGGCCTGAACGGAGCGGGGAAGTCAACCCTGCTCCGGATCATGGCGGGGACCGAGGAGTCGTCCAACGGCGAGATCGTGCGCGCGCCCGCCTATACCGTCGGCATGCTCGACCAGGAGCCCGAGCTCGAGGCGGGCAAGACGGTGCTCGAAATCGTCTCCGAAGGCGCCGTGGAAGCGACGGCCCTTCTCGAGGAGTACGACGCCCTGGCCGATCGCTTCTCCGGGCCCATGGATGACGACGAAATGCAGAAGGTCCTCGATCGCCAGGCGGAGGTCCAGGACAAGATCGAGGCCATGGGCGCATGGGAGCTCGATTCGCGGCTCGAACTCGCCATGGACGCGCTGCGTTGCCCGCCGCCCGACACCGTGGTCGATGTCCTTTCCGGTGGTGAGCGCCGCCGAGTCGCGCTCTGCCGGTTGCTGATCCAACAGCCGGACATCCTCCTCCTCGACGAGCCCACGAACCACCTCGATGCGCTCACGGTGGGTTGGCTCGAGCGTCACCTCAAGGACTACCAGGGCACCGTCATCGCGGTGACCCATGACCGCTACTTCCTCGACAACGTCGCGGGTTGGATCCTCGAACTCGACCGCGGCCACGGAATCCCCTGGAAGGGCAACTACTCATCGTGGCTCGAAC
>CAZCEX010000434.1:0-4246 GCA_964497785.1 uncultured Thermoanaerobaculia bacterium
GGACAGCAGAGCAGCAAGAATGAGCGTGACTCGATGCTTCATGATGTGGGCCTCCACTCCTACTACCGTACCCGAAACCTGGGGTTGTTGTCTGTCACTCCAAGCTTGCGAAGGACCTCTCCAGCCTGCAAACCCGAAGAGGTCGATCACGCCACGAGTGCTACACTCGAAGGAAGTCGAAACCAAGCCCTGAGGCTACGGATGAGCCGGGAGGCAGACATGCGATGGAGAGTTCTTCCAGCCGCTGGCATCAGCTTGATGCTGGTGCTTTTTGGCGGCACCCCTGAAGCGCACGGGCAGTATGTGCCCATCTCGGAGCTCGATTATGACCAGGTGCACGTTGCGGTGGCCTATAACAGCCAGAACGACGAGTACCTGGCGGTGTGGCACAACGAGTGGCCAAGCAACAAAGATATCTACGGCCAGCGCATCAGCAGCAGCGGCGCCCTCAACGGCAACTGGTTCCCGATCTCGGTTGGCGCCGGCGACCGGTACTTGCCGGACGTCGCCTACAACGACGACCGCAACGAGTACCTGGTCGTCTGGGAGCACGACAACGCCGTCAAACTGGACATCCATGCCCGGCGGGTTTCGGCCGGCGGGGCGTTATTGGGCAGCGAGCTCACCCTGGGCACTGGCGCGGCGCTGCGGAACCGGTTCACACCAGCCGTTGCTTATGGCACGGTCTCCGAGAACTACCTGGTGGTGTGGGAGTCCCACGTTCAAGCATCGATCGCGACCGATATCGAGGCGCAGATCGTCACCGGCGCGGGAGCGCTCAGCGGTGTCAACTTCCCGATCGCCGAGGGCACGTGGTCGGACAGCCACGATCAGCCGGACGTCGCATACAACCGCAGCCGCAACGAGTTCATGGTGGTGTGGCGGCACCTCGCCAGCGACTACGACATCTCCGCCCGACGGGTTCAAGGAAACGGCACCCCGATGAACCCGGCAGTCATCGTGGTCAACAGCTGGGGGAACGAGGAGCACTCGCCGCGAGTGGCGGCCGTGGCGACCACGGTGAACTTCGGCAAGTATATGGTCGTATGGCAGATGGAGATATCAGCGGGGAACAACGACATTTACTCGATAATTGTCGAGGGCAACGGAACCCTGGGGACCATGATCGCTGTAGCATTCACCAACGACGATGAGACGTCCCCGGATGTAGCCGGCAGCGAAACTTCCGGCACATTTATGGCAGCCTGGACCGCTCCGTCGGGGGCTGTCACCGGTGTGCGGGAGCGCCGTCTGGATCTGAGCAACAACCTCCTCAGCTCTCCAGCTTGGATCGCCGGAAGTAACGCCGACAACAGTGCAGTCGCAGCCGATGACAGCAGCGGTTTTCTATTGGCGTACGACGCCATCCCGGTTCCGGCCAACGGCCACGACGTATACGGCTGGCTGAGTTCACCGCTGTTTTCCGACGGTTTCGAGTGGGGTACCACCAGCGCCTGGTCCGCCTCGCTACCGTGAGCCCCCTCCCGGGCCTGCTTTCCGCATCACCGAGGTCTTGACCCTCACCTTCTTGGAGCCCGTGATGAGGCGGGCGCCGCGGTCGAAGAAGAGATAGCTCCAGATCCAGCCCGCCATGACCGCCAGCCGGTTTCGGAAGCTGACCAGAAACATCACGTGCACGACTGCCCACAGCAACCATGCGAGCAACCCGTTGTGTTCGAGGCCCCAAACCTCGGCGACCGCCTTGTTACGGCCGATCGTCGCCAGCGACCCCTTGTCGACGTAGCGAAACGGCTTGCGAGCCGGTCTGTCCCGCCCTGCCCGTAGCGCCTCGGACTCGGTTGCGATCACCCTTGCGGCGTATCGCCCACCTTGAATAGCCGCCTGTGCAACCCCGGGCACCATGGCGCCGTCTCCCCGGTCGCGGGTATGGGCCTGGTCGCCGATTACGAAAACGTTGCCGTGACCGGGGATGGTCAGGTCGTCTCCGACATAGACGCGACCGGCGGCGTCCATCTCAACACCCAGGGAACGCCCAAGCGGCGAGCCCTGAACGCCTGCCGCCCAGAAGACGTTGGCCGCGTCGATCCGCTGATCGTTGATCGCCACCCCGCTGCAATCGATCCCCGTTACCTTCGTATCGAGCATGACCTCGACGTGGAGTTGTCCCAGTGATGCCATGGCATCGTTGGACGACCGCACCGACATGGCAGGCAACACACGACCGGCGGCCTCGACCAGGATGATCCGCGCTGTCGTGGTGTCGATCAGACGGAAGTCCCGCGGGATCGTCCGGTGGGCGATCTCCGCCATGGCGCCCGCCATCTCGACGCCTGTCGGACCGGCGCCGACGATGACGAAGGTCAAAGCCGATCGCCGTGCTTCAACGTCGGTCTCCAACTCCGCGGACTCGAAGGCAAGTAAGAAACGGCGTCTGATCTCGGTCGCGTCCTCGATCGTCTTCAGTCCCGGAGCGTACTTCTCCCACTGCTGGTTATTGAAGTACGAGTGGGTTGCCCCGGCGGCGAGAACAAGGTAGTCGAAGCCGATCTCACCCTGGTCGGTCACGAGCATCCTTGCCGCGGCGTCGACGACCTCGGCCCCCGCCATCATGACGCGGACGTTGGCCTGGTTTTTCAAAACCTTACGGATGGGTGTCGCGATATCGGCAGGGCTCAGCGTCGCAGTGGCCACCTGGTAGAGCAGCGGCTGAAACAGGTGGTGGTTGCGCCGGTCGACGAGCACGACCTCGACCGCTGCGTCGGCGAGGGCTCTGGCTGCGTTGAGGCCGCCGAAACCGCCACCAACAATCACCACCTGGGGAACTCTGTATTTCGTCATGAGGACCCCTGTCACCGCGTCAGACCTTCGTCAGAACGGCTTCTGGACAGCGAGCCAGACCGCCAATCCTCCGATGACCGGAATCATCACCCAAATCCTCGTCGACCACTCCGGCCGCCGCCTGAGCGGCAACACGACGAGGCCGAGAACGAGCCACAGGCCGATCTTGGCCCAGGCCCAGAGGGGAATCTCGCCGAACAGGCCGAGCCGGGCCATGAGCCCGAAGCCGGCGACAAAGATGATGGCCAGCGCCACACCGTGTGCGATCCCAGCTAGCCGCCGAAGGCCGCCAGTTGCCTGCGATCCGACCGCTGCCAGCGTACCGAGTGAAGCGAAGAGCAGCAATGCTGCGAATACGTGCAATACCTTGTAGATCTCGTAACTCATTCAAGCCTCCTGCGCTGAACAACACACGGATGGTGAATACCTTTCCCGGACGTTGTTGGACTGAGAGGGTGTCCCGTTGAGCCAGATTGATCGTGAGTGACAGCCGAGAGGCAATATTGGGCAATGAACCGCAAAGACGCCAAGAGCGCAAAGGGTTTATTTTTTGGAATTTTGAGTCTTCTTTGCGTCCTTCGCGCCTTCGCGTTTCAAATTCACGCCGCTGCGGGGAGCATCGACCTGATCTGTGGGAATTCCCGTGGCCCGCATTATTCACAAGGGACCGATAGCGACAGTTTCTCCTGTTTGCCCGTAAACTATGCTGACATCGACTACCGTGTCGGTGAGAGGAGGACGGTGTGTCAGGTTGGCGATCTCTTGTCGTACTCGTAATCATCATGTGTTGGGCGGGGTCCGCGGCTTGCGCAGATGCGCCCGTCATCATCGAACTCACCGGCGCCTACACTTCGGCATCCCTCTCAGACAGCTCAGCATGGGGTTGGTGGAACCCTTCCAAATACGACTCGTGGCAATCCACGGGCGATGATGAGATTGGATTGGCCGCAGCCAGAATCGTATGGGATCACCCGACCTATCCGTTCATGCTCGGGGGGGAGTGGTACCCCAAGCTGGAAGCCCTCGGCACGGTCGAATCGTCCGACGCCGGCGCCGGTTATTCCGACCAACTGGTCGGCGACCTCGAGGCCTACGACCTGGCCCTCGGGCAGAAATACGGCGATGACTACAAAGCGAACATCACACCGTGGTTCGGCGCCACCCACATTCGCATCAACGAGAGTCGCGACAGGGTCGATGAAGGCGGCGACGCCTCCGATCCGGACTACAGCTCGGCCCAATCTCGCCTGTGGGGCGTCATGATCGGCGCCGACGGTGAGGTGCCGGTATCCCCGGGCTGGGTGGCGATCGGCACCGTCGTCATCCGCTGGGCTCGCGGAGATCGCGACGCGACGTTGGCGAGCGAATCCCCGGTACCGGCGGAGGTTTCGCAGTCCGACAATACGAGCATGACAATGTGGGGCGGCGAGCTCGGAGTGCAATGGGA
>CAZCEX010000435.1:0-4242 GCA_964497785.1 uncultured Thermoanaerobaculia bacterium
GGTTGAGCCGGGGGAGAGCGGAGGCGCATTTCCCGAGAATGCTTTCTTCGCCACTATCGAAGACGATGATGCTCTCCAGCGACCGAGTTCACGAGTGTGGTTGCTCCTCGCCGCATTGATCCTGGTTGTCGTTGTGTGGTTGGGCTGGTCCTACACCTCCGGCGGGTGGCCGTTCTCGAGCGTGCCGGCGACGGCATCGACCAGTGACGACTCCGTTGGCGAGGTTGGCGAGATCACGGCGGGAGAAATCAGCGATGCCGAGCTCGAGGCGGTCGTTTCTGCGGCCGTGGAGGCGGTGGTTCAGGATGATCGCGAAGGGTTTGGCGACGAGATCGTAACGACCGAAGAAGGAAAGGCCGGCAACGGGCAAACCGGCGAAGGACAAACCGACCGGGAGCCGGTCACCTCGACGCCCGCATCGGTGATCTCGGAGATCAGGTGGGAGCCCCGCGCCGATGGAACGGTCATCATCTTGCGCGGCAACGGCAGCATGGACGAGAGTCAGTTGCGAGTGGACGCGCTGAGTTCACCGCCCAGGATTCTCATCAGGATGCGCGGTATCGTCGAGAGCTATCGGCCGGTCGCTACACCGGTTGGCACTGCCGACGTGCGAGCCCTGCGAGTGGGGCACCATCCCGAGCTCAAGCCGCCCGCCCTCTGGGTCGTGCTCGACATTGCAGACGTCAACATCGAGGTCAAGGGCGTCGAGGTGGAGGGGAATACGGCTCGGGTGCTGGTAGGGCGCTGAGTATAGCCTCTAGGTTCGCAGAGTCGCCAACCCGAATGTCTTCGACAGGATGCGGTCGCGTAGGGTGGTGGGGAAGTGGCCAAGTAGTGGCAGCTTGCGCGAGTAGGGTGCAAGACGAATGAGAGTTGGGGGAGGGTTTTTCTCGAGCCGCTTGATAACCTCGCGGGCGAAGTCGGCGGCGGGCATTCCGCCTTGCTGTGACACCCGGGCGCGGTTCTTGATGGACTTGGCGGCGCTTTTGTAGAGGGAGTCTTTCTCGACGAAACGGTCGGAGACGGTCGAGGCGGTTTCGCCGAAAGACGAGGTGACGGCGCCCGGCTGTACGCAGACGACTGCGATGCCGAAAGGGGCGAGCTCCATTCTGAGAGAGTCGTTGAGGGCGTGGAGCGCTGCCTTGGAAGCGCAGTAGGCTCCGGAGAACGGGCTGGCGACGACACCGGATACGCTGCCGATGTTGACGATGAGGCCAGTGCCGCGGCGTGCCATCCCAGGAACGATCGCTCGGACAAGGGCCATCGGTCCGACGACGTTGGTCTCGAGCTGGCGGCGCAGGTCGTCGGGCTCGATCTCGGCGGCCGGGCCCATGAGACCGAAGCCGGCATTGTTGACGAGGGTGTCGATGCCTCCCGACCACACCTCAGCCTCGGCCACAGCCCTTTCAATCGACGGTCCGTCGGTGACGTCAAGGTTAAGTGTGAGGCATTCGGGGCCTTCCAGGTCGGTGAGGCTTTCGACCCGACGGGCGGTGGCCACGACCTTGTATCCGCGGTTCAGGAACTCCTGGGCCAAGGCACGTCCGATGCCGGTCGAACAGCCGGTGATCAGTACGGTCTGATCTTTGGCTGTCATGACGCCATCGCCCGTGCCACACCCCGAGCTGCCTGCTCGATGTCGTCGTCGCCGATGTGGTAGTGGGTGACCATTCGAATGGAGGTGCCGTCGAGGGCGTGGGCCAGCACACCGCCATCGGCGAGTTTGGCCTGCAGAGCCCGGGCGTCGATCGGTGCATCGGAAGAGAGACCGAAGAAGACGATGTTGGTATCCACCAGGTCGGGATCGAGCACGATTCCGGGGATGGCCGCCAGCAGCTCCGCCAACCGGAGGGCTCGTCGGTTGTCGTCGCCGAGGCGAAGGACCATCTCATCAAGGGCGACGAGACCGGCGGCGGCGAGCACACCAACCTGTCGCATTCCTCCGCCGAAGAGCTTGCGGATGCGGCGCGCCTGGGTGATCGCGTCCTCAGAACCGACGAGCATCGAGCCGACCGGCGCACCGAGGCCTTTGGAGAGGCAGAACATGACGGTATCGCAGCCGCCGGTGAGATCAGCGACTTCGCATTCGAGGGCGGCTGCCGCGTTGAAGATACGGGCGCCGTCGAGGTGCACGGGCAGGTCGTGTCGTCTTGCGACGGCAACCAGATCCCGCATTCTCTCCGCAGCGACGATGCGGCCGCCGGCCAGATTGTGAGTATTTTCGAGCACGATGAGCGATGTTGGTGTGGCGTACCCCACCGCCGGCTGGATCGCTCCTTCGATCGCCTCCGGCTCGAGGATCCCATGATCGCCCGAAATGGGGCGGGGGAAAGCCGACGACAAGGCTGCGAGCCCGCCCATCTCGTAATTGAAGATGTGGCACATGGCCTCGCCGATGACCTCGGTCCCCGGGCGCGAGTGCAGATGCACGGCGACTTGATTGCCCATCGTTCCGGTGGGCACGAAGACTGCGGCCTCCATGCCGAGCAGCTCGGCGGCTCGTTCCTCGAGGCGGTTTACGGTCGGGTCCTCGCCGTAGACGTCATCGCCGACCTCGGCGCCGGCCATGGCCTGGCGCATCGAGGGCGTGGGGTGGGTGACTGTGTCGGATCGCAGATCGATGATGTGATTCATGAGGGCATGTTAACCCGTGAATGTTCGAAACAATCGGAATGTACCGTCGCAAGTCTCGGTTGGATGCCGTGAGTAGCGATTGAAGGGGCGCCCCATGCAGGCTCCGTCGCTTGACAGGGTTTCATGTGGTGACTAGGATTTCGCATCATGAAGTCAGATAAATCCAACGATAATTTGATTTTCCCGGAGTGGACGAACATCCTCCGGCCGGCCGTCGCCGCGGCCGCGGTCGGCGGGCTCGTCTACGTGACGATCCTCGTCTGGTTCGGGTTCTCTCCCAAGGCTTTGGAGGTCGGCTACCAACCGGAGCAACCGGTGCCCTACAGCCACGCCCTCCACGTCGGCCAGCTCGGGCTCGACTGCCGCTACTGTCACACCTCGGTGGAGGTGGCCGCCAAAGCGTCGATCCCGCCGACACAGACTTGCATGAACTGCCATTCGAATGTGCGCACCAACTCGGAGAAGCTGATCCCGATCCGCGAAAGCTTCGCTACCGGCATGCCTGTCGAGTGGATTCGGGTTCACGACCTGCCTGACTACGTCTACTTTGACCACTCTGCCCATGTTCGTCGAGGAGTCGGCTGTGTCTCCTGCCACGGCCGGATCGACACCATGGAGGTGGTTTACAAGGCCGAGCCGCTGAGCATGGGGTGGTGCCTCGACTGCCACCGCAATCCCGAGCAGCACCTCCGACCGGTGGAGTTCGTAACCCAGCTCGACTGGGTCCCCGAGAAAGACCAACTCGCTCTCGGTACCGAGCTCCGTGAGATCAACGACATCGACCCTCCCCAGGATTGCAACACATGTCATCGCTGAAAACCTACGAATCGGGTCACAGGTACTGGCGCAGCCTGGACGAGCTCGTTCAGACGCCGCAGTTCGCAGAAGCTGTCAAACGGGAGTTCCCGAACGACGAGTGGGATCGTTTGCCGCCGGCCACCAGGCGCTCGTTCCTCAAGGTGATGGGGGCGTCGATGGCCTTCGCCGGCCTGACCGCCTGCCGCTGGCCGGCCGAGGAGATCGTGCCCTTCGCCCACCGACCCCAAGGGCGGGTTCCGGGGGTGCCGGAGCATTTCGCAACCTTTTCCGAGCTGGCGGGGGCCGCTCTCGGGCTCGTCGTGACCTCGTACGACGGACGGCCGATCAAGGCCGAAGGCAATCCGCAGCACCCGGACAGCCTCGGCGCCTTGTCGGCGACCGCGCAGGCGGTGATCCTCGAGATGTATGACCCCGATCGCAGCCGCCGGGTGGTGCAATATCAGGCGGGTCGGGACTTCAACCGGTCCTGGGTGGACTTCGAAGCCGTTGTCCCCGATTTCATGACCGCAGACGGCGCCGGAGTTGCCGTCCTCGTCGAGCCGTCCTCATCACCGAGCCAACGAGCGATGGGCGAGCGCTTCCGGGATCGCTTTCCCGCGGCCTCGTGGGTCGAGTGGGCGCCGATTTCACGGGTTTCCGAGCGTGAAGGAACAGGGATGGCCTTCGGTCGCGAGCTGCGGGTGGTGCCGCACCTCGATGGCGCTCGGGTTGTGGCTGCCTTAGACGCTGATTTTCTCAATGACCACCCGGCTTCACTCAGGCTGACGCGTGAGTTCGCGGCCGGCCGCA
>CAZCEX010000436.1:0-4236 GCA_964497785.1 uncultured Thermoanaerobaculia bacterium
CCGCCGCCCTTCTCCGCGACGTTGGAGTCTACGACGCAGGTGTCGAGAAATACCTCCACCACCTCGATCAGGAGAGCACCCCCGCGTCGATCTGTGCCGTAATCTGCGGCCCAACCATTGGTGAAGGTGATGCGCTCGAAGGTCACGTCGCCGGTCTGAAACCCGACGTATACGAGGCGGTGGTTGTCCCAGCCGTCGAAGATCACGCTGTCGGCGGGAGCGGAGCTGGACGCAGGCTCGATCTTCAGGTCGTAGCTGTCACCGATGATTTCGAGCTGTCCGAGGGAGAGGTTGTACCGCCCCGCCGGCAAGATGATGGTGTCGTCGCCGTCCCCCGGCACGCAGCCGTGGGCTACGCTCCACATCGAGTCCTCTTCGATCGCTGCCCGGATTGCCTCACGCAAGGAGCAGTAGCTGTTCTCCGTGAGCTCGTCGTTGGTGCCGTTGACCGCAATGATCAGAGCCTCGAGTGGCGAGGCCGCCACCAGAATACAGACCGTGAACATCACCGCTATACAGGTTGCTCTCATGACAGTCTCCTCTTCCCTCTGAACCCGAACTATTCTATGAATAGCGTATCACCGTCGCTGTCCTACAAGCTCCTGGAGATGTGCCTACTTCTCAAAGACACGCCTCAAGGCCACGGACAGATTGTTGATTTGGTACGGTTTTTGCACGAAACCGGCGAGACCCTGGCCGGCGAATCTTTGCACGACGTCCTGCTCGTTGTAGCCGCTGGAGAGAATGACAGGGGTGTCTTTGCGGATGAGTCGGATTTCGTGGTAGGCCTCTTCGCCATCCATCTCCGGCATTGTCAGGTCGAGCAGTACGCAGTCAATTTCTGCAGCGTTGAGGCGAAAAACCTCGACTGCTTGGCGGCCATCGTTCGCGCACATTACGTCAAAACCCAGCCTTTGCAGCATTTTCTTCGCCAGTGTCGCAACGGTCTCGTCATCATCGACCACCAGGATCGTTCCTTTGCCATACCAGACGCCGTTGGGCTCATCCGGCTCGGGTGGGGGCGGGTGGTTCTCTTCCTTGGATGTGGGGAACAGGACCGTGAAGACCGATCCTCGGCCGAGTCGGCTGGTGGTTCGGATTGCGCCTCTGTGACCGCGCACAATACCCAGGACCGCTGCCATTCCAAGGCCCCTACCGGCAAACTTGGTCGTGAAGAAGGGGTCGAATACGCGGGACATTGTCTTCTCGTCCATTCCGCAGCCGGTGTCGGCGACATCGAGGAAGACGTAGAGACCTTCGGCCTGATTCTCGTGCAGGTAGCACTCCGCCAGCTGAGCACGATCGCACTCGGTGGCACCCGTGGTGATCGAAATGACGCCGCTCGTTTCCCCGAGCGCCTCGGAGGCGTTGACCACGAGGTTCATGATCACTTGACGAACCTGGGAGACGTCGCCCTTGATCATGGGTAGGGTGTCAGCGAGGTGATATCTCAGCAGGGACTTTTTCGAAACCGAGACCTCGATCAGGTTTCTCATCTCGTTGATGAGTGCGCCGAGTGCGATGGGCTCGACGATGAACTTGCCTTTGCCGGAGTAGGCGAGCATTTGCTGTGACAAGGCTGCGGCGTGTCGTGCGGCGGTGATGACCTCCAGGACACTGCTCCGAGCTGTCGCGCCATTCGGCAGGTCATGTAGTGCGAGATCGGCGTATCCCAGGATTCCGGTGAGGATGTTGTTGAAGTCATGCGCGATTCCGCCTGCGAGCACGCCAAGGCTCTCGAGCTTCTGGGCGTGTTGCATGCGTGCTTCGGTCTTTTTCCTCTCCTCCTCGGCCAGGCGGCGCTCGGTGATGTTCTGGACGAGCGATGCGACGGCGATGACTGCTCCCGCACGGTCGATGAGCGGTGTGTTGTACCACTCGCAGAGGACAGTCCTGCCATCGCTGGTCGTATTCTCGTTGGTGCTTCTTTCGCCGCCCCGTTTTTCCAAGAGTGCAGTCCAGACTGCGTTGACGTGGTCTCTGGCGCTCTCGGGCACGATCAAACCCGACGCATGCCGGCCCAGCGCCTGGGCTTCGGAGTAGCCGAAGATCCTCTCGGCGGCGGGGTTCCATGCCGTCACGAGAAAGTCGGTGTCCCACTCGATCACCGCGAGAGGGGTCTGTTGAACGTGCAGTGCCAGCTTCTGATCGGTGAATCGGCGGCGTTCCTCGACTCGCCGCCGTTCGGTGATGTCGAGGTGGGTGCCTGCGGCGCGAATGGCGCGCCCTGAGGCGTCCCGTTCGACGACGCGCCCCTTGTCGAGGACCCAGATCCAATGACCTGATTTTGTGCGCAAACGGTGCTCGGTCTCGTAGGTTTCTGTCTCCCCCTTGAGGTGCCGCTGAAGTGTCTCCCGCACCCGGTCGAGGTCGTCGGGGTGCACGAGGTTGTCGGCCCAGAACTGGAGGTCGTGGTCGAATTCTCCGGGATCGTGCCCGAGCATCTCCGCCCAGCGGTCGTTGACGATGATCGTATCGGCTGCGATGTCCCAGTCCCAAAGCCCGAGCTCGGCGCCGTGAAGCGCGAGGTCGAGCCGTTCGCGGCTCTCCCGCAAGTCCTCGGCGCCTTGCTCGATCTTGAGCAGATTCGTCTGTCGGCGGCGGTCGTGCCGAAACAGAACGATGGTCACCAGCGTCGAGGACGCAAGGATCAGGAAACCGAGAAACAGCTGTACGTGGAAAAAGCCTCTGGCCTTGTGTCGTGCCTCTTCTTCCAGGAGCTCGTCGATCTCTCGACTGTGGGTGGTGACCGAAGCGAAAGCAGCGTCGAAACCGACATCGAGTGGTGATCCCGAGCCGCCGGTCTTGCCAGCGTTGAATCGATTATCGGCGAGCCTGTGGAGCTCGCCGAGGCGGTCACTCAATCCTCCGACCGCCTCGATGAGGCCGGCCTTCTTCAAAGACCCGATTTCGATCCCTTCGACGCTGCCGCCTTCGAGCATGGTCGTCGCGAGCGTTTCTGCGGTGTTGAGGTGGGCTTGCACGTTCTGGAAATCATGCGTTGTATCCCCGGACAGAATCTCTTCGAACCACAGATGAGCAGTAGTCACCTCCAACAGAATACGGTTGTTCGCCTGGACGAGCGGCCCGATTTCTCTGATGTAGCGTGATCCCGTCCATAGCGAGAAGGCGACCGTCGCCGCCATTGCGACGGTCAGGAGTCCAACGGTGACGGCGACCTGCCGTTCGTAGGATGTCATTCCGAAAAGCCCCCCTCGCTGGGATTGAGAAATGCAGGATCTATGTTAGACAGGCCAGAGCCGAGGGGCAAGGGGGAGGTGCCGGGTGCCTGAGCTTCCAGAGGTCGAGACCATACGACGCGGGCTGGCCCGACACATCGTTGGGCGGCGGGTCTTGCGAGTCGAAGGCCGGGCGGTGCAGATGCGCCGCCCTCTGGACCCTGTTCAGATCGGAGAGGCGCTTCAGGACCAGAGATTCACCGGTGTCAGGCGACGCGGCAAGTACCTGTTGCTCGACGCTGGGTCGGGGACCCTCCTTGTGCATCTGGGTATGTCGGGGCAGTTTGTCCTCACGGATACCGCGGCCGACAGAGCCCCGCACACACACTGTGTCATCCTGCTCGAGGCCGGGCAGGAGCTGCGCCTGGTCGATCCTCGTCGTTTTGGATTCGCAGACTGGCTGGCAGAGGGTGACGAGGCGGCTGACGCTTCACTAACGCGGTTGGGCGTCGATCCTCTTGACGGTGACCTGGTCGCCCACCTACCGTGCGCTTACAAGTGCCGCAGGGTGCCGGTCAAGTCGCTGCTGCTCGATCAGCGGTTGGTGGCTGGGATCGGGAATATCTATGCCACGGAAGCCCTCTGGATGGCCGGTATCAGGCCCTTACGGCGTGGGCGGGACATTTCGGTTGATCGCCTCGAAACCCTCGCGAAATGCGTCGTCGAGGTCCTCGACGCAGCGATCGAGCAAGGAGGGACCACATTGAAGGACTTCGTTTCGGCCGAAGGCGCACAAGGTTACTTTGCGGTTCGGCTGCAGGCCTATGGACGAGAGGGGTTGCCCTGCGCCCGTTGCGAACGGCCTCTCAAGCGGGCCGTAATCGGCGGTCGCGCAACCGCATGGTGTTCCCGTTGCCAGAGATAGCCTGGTGGTCAGGTCCTGGCCAAAGGTTGTCAGCGGCCGGGGGTAAACCCCGGCCCTACGTGCGCCGTGTCGACCCCGGGATTGATTTACGGTGGCGTCACGATGGATAAGGCCAGTTTTCTCCAAGGTCAA
>CAZCEX010000437.1:0-4230 GCA_964497785.1 uncultured Thermoanaerobaculia bacterium
AATGATCTTTATCTTGGTGAAGCATGCTCCTATATCTCTGCGGATGAGGCCGATGCCATCCAGGTGCGCCTCGGCAACCAGATCGGTGTTTTTGATACGAAAAGCAACGACTCCTACACAAGAACGGAAAGCTCAGGAGAGAAACCATGAAAACAACCCGCTTGATCCTGTTCGCCATAATGCTCTTCGCTTGGGTGTGCGGAACCGGTCCAGCCTGGGCTGAAGAAACCGCCGCCCACAAGCCCATTACCGAACAGCTAGTGAAGCTGCTGGAGCATCAGCCCGAAATCAAAGCCATGCTGACCTCGTCCATCGAGAAGGCCAAAGCGATTAATCCCGACCGGAAGACCAATCCGGTCCAGAGTCTCGATGACTACCTCGCATTCATCGACCAGTCCTCCGAACTGATCCCGCAGGAAGTCGTCGCCAATCCCGCCAAGCTGACCCAGGAGCAAATACTACAGACCTGCTGCTACTTCTACTTCCTCATTGATCAGCCCCTGGATGAACTGGAGGGCAAGGACCAGTTCGACAGCACGATTCAGTACTATCCACCATTCTCCGAATGGGTCCACGACTTTGTCATAGCGTGGGGCGCCTTCCTCAGCACCGAAGCCTCCTGGAACGAAAAAGTCTATCAGGAATTCTATTCCGACCCCCGCTACGGCCTGCAAAACAGCTGGTATGAACCGTCGGAGAACTGGAACACGTTCAACCGCTTCTTTTCCCGCTATCTGGCCTCGCCCGACATGCGCCCGATCGCTGCGCCGGAGGATCCCTCCGTTGTGGTCGCGCCAGCCGATTCCGTGCCCCAGGGGATCTGGCCCATCGGACTTGATTCCACGATCCAGGTGGAAAACGGTCTGTCGATCAAACTATCGCGGTTCTACAGTATTCCGGAGCTGCTGGGCGCCGACAGCGCCTATGCTGAAGCTTTTGCCGGCGGGATTCTCACTCATACCTTCCTGAATGTGAATGACTATCACCGCTATCATTCCGCCGTCAGCGGTACGATTCTCGAAAAAACAAACATCCTGAAGAATGTCGCCCTGGAAGTTTCCTGGAGCCCCCACCAGGGTCGTTATGTTCCCATTGACTCCACCGGCTGGCAGTTCACCCAGACCCGCGGAGTGGTCATCGTCGATACCGGCGACACCGGCCTGGTTGCTCTGATTCCGATGGGTATGGCGCAGGTTTCCTCCGTCAACTTTGAGGATGATGTTCAGGTCGGCGCCAAAATCCAGAAGGGCGACATGCTGGGCACCTTCCTCTTCGGCGGATCTGACTTTGTGATGCTCTTCCAAAAGAAGGCCGGCTTCCAGATTACCGCGCCCATGGAAAAGGCCATCCTGAACCCGCCCAACTCCGACCACGGCAAGGAAGTCGCCAGCTACCGGCACATTCTGATGGGCGAGGCTTACGGAATGATGAAGGGACGTCCGGACTGACCCCCCGTTTGGCTGTCATCCGGGCCTTCGCAAACAAGGGCTAGGAAGTTCCTTTCTTGCGGCTTGAGCAAAACCGACGGCAGCCCGGGGTTGTGGGGTAGAAGATCCGCATGATGCGCACACCTGACACGTTTTCTTTTTCTGCACCGTTTGGGTCATCTGACCACAATAGAGGAATCGCGTTTCTGGCCCTTTTTGAGTTCTGATCTGTCCCATGTTCTGATCCCGAGACGAGAGGGACCTTACCAGTAGAACTCGGTTGAGCTGGTCTCGGCATACAGGCGGTGCAGTATCGACTCCGCGACGTCAACGTCGAGGAAGGGAATCCGAATCCGGTGCCCGAGGGTACCCGCCCCAGCTGTATCCACCGCAACCGATGCCATCCGTTTCCGGCGGTCGAAGGGGGACTGGCGCATGGAAACGGTCTGCATGTTGGCGAAGCGGACCACACTGGTCTGGCGGCTGAACCAACCGTTGCGGAAGAAGATGGCGCGGTCGGTGAGCGCGTAGCCGGCGCGGCGCACCCACTGACGGGTGATGAACCAGGCTGCCGTCAACACAACCGGCGGCAGCCACAGCCCGTGGAACCCGTTGAGTGGGATGGGAGAAAACGTCAGCAGCGCCGTCAAGCCGATCGTGACCGGTGCGACGACGATCGCCACCCGTTTGACGATTCTCCCGACCGCGCGGGCCTCGATCGGTTTCCACTCAACCGCCTCCAGGTCAACCTCGGGTAGCACCTCGTGCAACAGTTCGGTGACCCGCCCGGATTCGACAATCGGCGCCAACCACTGACGTGTGGTTTTAGCTCCGGATACGGCAAGATGCTGACCCATCTCGGAACCGGCCTCGGAAGCGCCGGCCGTCTCGAGATCGATCGACGCGCGGCCGAAGCAACGGTGCAGGAGCGTGGCGCTGATGGTCACGAGTTGAATTCGATGTACAGGAATCAGCGAAGAGACTTGGGTCAACAGACCATATTCCGCTCGCAGGTCCTCGCCCTTCTGTCGCAGGGTGAACCCGTGGTACCTCACCAGGTACCAGGCTATCGAGAACAGTCGGAGCAGCACGAGGAACAGCAGGATCAGTACAACTCCCAGCAACATCTTGCCAGCGTACGATCCCGATTCGACCAGCCACCCCAGCCAGCCGGGCGCCTTTGCACGGGCGCTCTCATAGATTCTCAACCAATCCTGATCCTCGATTGAAAACCGGTCCCACCAGTTGACCTGAGAGACCACGCCCATCACGGCAGCGATCACGATGAATCCACGGTTGCTGATCAGGCCGAGGCGCACGAGCTCTTGGTCCGGAACCTTAAGCAACAGTGTGTCTGCGGGGGCTTCTGTTGGCGCGTCCGTCGCAATGGGCTTCCGCCCCTCGCCCAGCGTGTGGAACCTCAATTCCTCTGCCGCCTCCAGCGACAGTACCCGGAGCAAGGCCTCGGGCTTGCCTCCTGCGGCGGTCTCGATCCGTGCCGTGGTGACGCCCAGCAAACGGTGAAATGGGTTGCGTACGAGAGCGACATTGTGGATCCGTTCGAAGGGGATGTGGCGCACGTTCCGGGTCAGCAGCCCGTCCCGCACCACCAGTTCGCCCTCGGTGAAGCGATAGTTGTAGACCTTCTGCCGGACGAACGCGAACACGAGAACCGGAACGATGAAGACCAGCAACACCAATTCCAGGTGCCCCAGCAGACCTCCACGAGAAGCGACAATGACGCCGACTGCCGTGTAGATCAGTGTCTTGAGCGAACCGGCGGTGATGAACAGCCACGACCAGAGGTGTAGCCGGCGGACCTCAGCTTGCATCGGTTTCACGATCGGGCCGAAGGTGGTCGCACAGACGCGTGGCGATCCCGTGCTCGAGCCCAGCCAGAGAGATCGACGCACCTTCTGTGCCGGCGGTGTGGACCGTGAGCGTGGCCAGTGCAAACGATCGCTGCAGGGGTCCCTGGGAGACGTCGGTATGCTGAATGCGCGAGATCGGAATCCAGATCACCTTGCGCCAGATGACACCGCGGCGGATGCGTAGACCGCGTTCATCGACCCGGTAACGCAGGTGCCTGTGGTGCGCCGCAGACCACACGTAGTTGAACAAAAGAACCAACGTGAGGGGCAACAGTACACCCCCGAGCAGGGACAGGTAGACCGCGCCCGAAATGCCATCCAGGACCCAGCCGACCGTGAATCCGATCAACAGAACAATCGCGATGAGGAGGCTTACCGAGAGCCCGATGATGCGGGAAATCTTGACCGTACGCGGGTCGACGGGATGCTCCTCACCATCGACGAACGACGGTGGAACGGGTACGGCGGCCGGCCGGATTCCCGCATCGACCGTGACTGCCGGTTCTCCGGCCAAGATTTCCTCGGCCACGCCGGGATTGCTGGTCTGTTCACGTTCGTCCACTGAATTCCCCCAGGTTACTTCCTGTAGACCGTCAGATGATGATAACCGAGGTCCGCAGCCGAAACCGCCCTTCTCTGCCTCCGGTCTCAAGGGCTAGGAAGTTCCTTTCTTGCAGCTTGAGCAAAACCGACGGTAGCCCGGGGTTGGGGGGTGGAATCGGGGTGAACACGACACACAGCGGTGGGCTCGTGTCGTCTGCGGCGTGCTCTCAGAACGCCAAAGGGCTTTCGAGCATGATCCGTACCCTCGACGTCCCCCTTCCACCTGAGATCCAGACACACCCCACACAGACCCGATCATGCAGTCAGGTCACGACGCGGCTTCTCAGGCCCGGTCTCCGGGTGGGCCGCGCTCGCTCTCCGGCCGCGTG
>CAZCEX010000438.1:0-4215 GCA_964497785.1 uncultured Thermoanaerobaculia bacterium
GGTTCGTTTCTTCGGAGCTGTATCATGGGGCTGGAAACCGATCTTTGCACTGCAAGAGTTGGTGACAGCTAAGAGGAAGGAATGACTGTCTCAGAGAATTTTCAGGTCCTTGTGAATCAGTGTCGGGAACACTGTTTGTGGTTCATATCGACCGATCGATTGCCCTCGACCAGGGCGACTCAGCTCGAGGTTCTTCGGCTCATCGAACGTTATGGGACCCGAGATGACTTCATTAGATCGAAAAGACTGAGAACATGGCTCTTACAGAATTCCAAAGAGACATTCTCCGTTTCCTAGCACCCAGCCGCCTGGAACGAGAGAGTTACATCGCTGATGGCGCCGCACTCAATACCCAACTTTTTGCGCCGCGTCGATCGCGGGACATCGATCTCTTCCACGACACCATCGAGGCGGTGGCGAGGACTGTTGAAGCTGACAGGATCCTGTTGGAGGGGAAGGGCTACACTCTGCGGTTCGTTCGAGAGGCACCGACCTTTGCCGAGGCGGTCGTCGAGATTGCCGGCCAGTCGACCTTGATGCAATGGGTTTTCGACAGTGCATTTCGGTTCTTTCCGCTCGTGACCGACGATGACCTCGGGTTGGCCCTACACCCATTCGATCTGGCGACGAACAAGGTATTGGCGATGGCCGGGCGACTTGAGGTTCGCGACTTCATCGACCTGATGACCTGCTGTGAAAGCATTCAGCCCCTCGGATACCTGGTTTGGGCCGCGTGCGGGAAAGACCCGGGATTCGGGCCTCCCGCGTTGCTTCAGGAGATCCGTAGAGGCGGCCGATACTCACAGGCTGAAATCAATCTGCTCGATTTTGACGGTGTCCCGCCGACCGCCAGCGAGATCGGTCAGCGATGGCACTGGCAGCTCAAAGAGGCCGAAGTCCTCTGTGATCTTCTGCCGGTTGAAGAGGTCGGATCAGCAGTGGTCTTGGTTGATGGGGACCTTTGCCGCCAAAATTCGGTGAAGCTGGCTGACAGTATCGAGAATCAGGTCGTCCGGTTTCATAAAGGAAGTATCGGAGGGGCGTGGCCGGTATTCCCTCGAGTTGGATAGACCCGCCCTCCCGGATGTAGCCGCCCCCCCGACCAGATGCTGGATCCGGAAGAATGAAAAATGAGCAATGAAAAATACAGGCGCAGGGGATGCGGCGCGGGCGTCCCGCCTGCGGAGAGGAACCTCGCCCGGCGCCGTACGCTGAAGCTGTCGCTGCCGTACCTGTCGCTGGATGTCGCCCCAGCCCATCAGCGGCTTCAACACGGAATGACAACTTTCTGTCAGGACTCTACCGAAAGATCCACATTCGTAGGTTGCAGGGGTCCTTCGCGCGGCGCGCAGGACGACACTCATTATTTGCGGTGAATGTAGAATGAAATCCGGGAGTGACCATGAAAGAAAAAGACCAGGGGAACACCGTTCTAAAGATAAAGCGCCGTGACATGCTCAAGATCGGCACGGCGGCTGCGGCGGGATTCGTTGCGCATGGCGTGATGGGGGAAACGCCGAAGAAGCTGCCAAAGCTGCCGTCAAACCCGGCAACGCCGGACGCCATGCCGACCCGAAATCTCGGGCGCACCGGGTATCGGGTAGGTGTCTTCAGTCTCGGTGGACAGTCGGCCATTCAGGAGCCGAACAACTTCGATGTGGCGGTACCGCTCATCGAGCGAGCCCTCGACCTGGGTGTGAACTACGTAGATACCTCTGCCCGCTACGGCGGTGTCGAGGATCGGTGGAGCGAGCAGTACTTCGGCAAGGTCATGCCTTCGCGGAGATCACAGACCTATCTCGCCACCAAGACCCACGATCGCACCCGCGACGGGTCTTTTCGCCTGCTGGAGCGTTCTCTCGAGCTTTTGAACACCGATCATATCGACCTCTGGCAGATCCATGCCCTCGACCGCATGGAGCAGGTCGAGCAGGTCTTCGCCAAGGGCGGAGCACTCGAAGCCCTTGTCGAGGCTCGTGATCAAGGCATTGTGCGCCATCTGGGTGTGTCCGGTCATGCGGATCCGGATGTGCTCATCGCCGCCATTGAACGTTTTCCTTTCGATGCTGTTCTGTTGACCCTCAACGCCGCCGACCCGCACCACCTCAGCTTCAAGGAACGCCTCTTGCCGCTGGCAGTTGAGAAGGAGATGGCGATTATCGGCATGAAGATCCCGTCCCGTGGGCTGCTGCTTTCGTCCTGGACGCCGCCGGAGGATCCGAAGGCGCGTCACCACGGTACCAAACCGGGAACCCTGAACATGACCGAGGCCATGCGCTACGTCTTGTCCCTACCGGTGAGCACGGTGATCGTCGGTTGCGACTCCATAGCCCAGCTCGAAGAGAACGTGCAGATTGCGCGTGCCTTCACTCCCATGAACGAGACCCAGATCGCAGAGTTGGAGACGCGCGCCGAGCCTGTCCACAAGCAGGCTCTGTTCTACCGGAGCCCGAAGCCCTGACCCGGATCGAGAACGAAGACCGGCAGGGCTACTCCTCCGCCACCATTTCGGTCTTGAGTTCCTGCCGAATCGCGTCCTGCTCGGCGAGCAGGTTATAGACGGTGTAGTACTTGAAGATGTTGCTCACGTACGTCACCGGCTCACGGCCGACCTCGTTGGCGACCACCACCTCGACGTTACGGAACCACACATTGGGGTCATACCCCTGGTCGGCAGCCTTGGCGCGCAGGCGTCTGATGCGGTTGGGTCCTGCGTTGTAGGAAGCGAATGCGAACAGGGTTCGGTTGAGTTCGTCGATCGCCGGGTCGTCGAAATAGTGGCCGACGATGTAGCGCAGGTACTTGGTTCCGGCGTGGATGTTGTTTTCGGCGGTCGAGATGTCGGGAATGCCGACCGATTTGTCGGCAGCGGTGCTCGGCAGCAGCTGCATGACGCCAATCGCGCCGGCCCTGCTGACGACACTCTGGTCAAATCCCGACTCCTGGTAACCCTGTGCTGCCACCATGAGGTAGTCGAAGTCATATTTGTCACCGTACTTCCGGAAGAGCTCGATGACCTCGGCGAGTCGCTGACGGTCCTTGTCGGCGAGGGCGTTCTTGACGTACTTCGTACTCTTGAGGTACCGATTGACGAGCATATTGCCGAGCAAGCGCCCGGTACGGTTGGCGTTGATGAAACGATCTACTCGCTCTTTGAGGCCGTCGGCGCCAGGACGGAGCGCCCAGCCGATATCGCGGTGGCTGGCTACCGCGAGGTCTTCGTGCACGACGATGTCCGGCAGCACCTGCGCCCAGAAGTTCGCCAGATAGCCGTCGGCCACCGTGATCTTGATCAGGCCCGCATTGACCATCTCGAGTAGATCCTCCGTCTCGAGGTGCTCGTTCGCTGCGGCGATCTCGACCTCCTCGAGGCCGCGTTCCCGAAACGACGCATTGAGCGCCGTCAGGCTCTCGAAGTAGCTGCTCGAAGGTCTCACCCACACCCGTTTGCCGGCGAGGTCATCCAGACTTGACATCTCCAGGGAGCTCGGTCCCGTGACCACCAGCTCGCTGACTCCACGGTTCGCGGGCTCGGAGAAATCCACCTGCCGCGAACGCTCCGGGGTGATCGTGATCGAGGCCGCGGCAATGTCTCCACGACCCTGTTCGAGGAACGGGATCAGTTGGTCGCGCAGAACCGGGATGGCTGCAACGTGCAGCGGCCGTCGCCCGAGCTTGAGCTCCTTGTTGAGGTCCTTCTCGAATTCGCGCAGAAGGTCGGCGGTGATGCCTCGTTGGGTACCGCCATCGAGGAAGAAGTTGGTCTTGTTGTGGGTCACGAGCACCCGGATGACCCTTTGCTCCACCATGGCGTCGAAGTCGCCGTGGAATGGCTGGAGGAGTTGCGCCACGATCTCCGGTGGCTCCGCGGGAATCGGGGAAGGGGTAGCTGTGACGCCCACCACCGGCGCCTCTTCCGAAGTTTCTTGCTGTGTCTCGCCGCTCCCACCAGAGCACGCCAGTAGGGCCAGACAAATGGCCAGAAAAAACGTCAGACGGTCGATTCTCATGCGATACCTCCAAGGGTCCGATGCGCGATAGAGTTAGGGTACCACCTGCCCGCCCGGATGTTCCCCCGCCCACCCAACAACCAGATTCCAGGTCCCCCTCAACCCACACCACAGGCGAGACGCCTGTGGCCACCAAGCCTCCCGTCGTGTCGACTGTTCTGGTGGGAGCAGGCGTCCCGCCTGCGGAGAGAAACCTCGACCGGCG
>CAZCEX010000439.1:0-4200 GCA_964497785.1 uncultured Thermoanaerobaculia bacterium
TGACCGTAACCCGCCTCGGTGTAGTGTTTGCTGTCCTTGAGCGGTAGCGGTAGCGATAGCGGCTGCTGCGGCGTTCGGCGCTGGTTGAGGATTCCCTCCGCAGGCGAGACGCCTGCTCCCACCAGGACGCCGTCACGACTAGCCTGCACTTCTCACCAGTTTTCGTCGCGAGGGACGTGAGACGTCGTGCACAGTTGGGTTTTTCTCGATTTGAGCGACGCAGTCGTAGTTTGCACTACACCCTCCTAGACATGGTGGCCACAGGCGTCTCGCCTGTGGGGTGGTCTCGGTGACGGTCACCGTTTCGGTCACGCCAACGGACTCGGAAGAACTCACCGGTCAAAATCTCTGTGCAACAAAATGCTCTAAAGTGGTGATGTCTTCGGTGTTCGGCTGAGGTAGCATGCGAGCTGGATGAAGACGCAGGATCAGCGAAACACCGAGCAGGACGCCGCGGTTGAAACAGTTCCGGTCGATGCGCTGCGGCGACGTCTCGAAGGCATTGAGAGGCGTCGGCTGAACGGGGATTCCAGAGCTGCTGTGGCAGCGATTTTTCGAGACGACAACGATCGGCAGAGCGAACTGCTCTTCATTCTTCGGGCAGAGGATCAGCGAGACCCATGGTCGGGCCACATGGCTTTCCCGGGCGGGAGGGTCGAGCAGGATGATCTGACGCCCCGGGCAGCCGCAATCCGAGAGACCTCCGAGGAGGTTGGACTCGACCTCTCCCGCCACGGAAGAGAGATTGGGCGCCTGTCCGACGTGACCGCCGTGGCACAAGGTCGTCGTCTCGGGTTGGTCATCGAGCCTTTCGTCTACGAGCTGCTCGACGAGGTCTCCTTCACTCTCAATCCCGAGGTTCAGGAGGTTGTCTGGATTCCTCTGGTTTTCTTCCTCGACCGTGCCAATCGCTCGAGCCTGAGCTATCACTTTGAAGATCGTATGATCGACCTGCCGTGTTATCGATGGCATGGGCGGGTCGTCTGGGGACTCACCTTGCGCATGCTCGACGAGCTCATCGAGATGGTCGGTGGGCCATCCTTCAGGGACTGGCCTGATCGGGGCCTTCGGTGATGCCGGTGATATGATCTTGAGAACGTGCAAGGAGGGCTGTTGACTCGTCATACGCATGCAAAGCCAAGCGAGGGAGAGGCGTTGCGGGTGCGATTCGCAGTCGTTTTATTCGCTCTCCTGATCTGGGTAGGTGCGACCGCCCCAACCTGGGCCCAGAAGCTGCCCTTTGCGACGTCCAACATCCGCGACGGTATGGTCGATTCAGTCGTATTCTGCATGGAGCAGGATTCACGAGGTTTTCTCTGGATAGGCACCCGGACAGGACTCAGTCGTTTTGACGGTGCGGAGTTCGTGACCTTCACCGAGCGCGACGGCCTTGCCCACAATGTCATTCGTACGATCTTCGAAAGCTCGGACGGCATGCTGTGGTTCGGCACCGAAACCGGCCTCACCCGCTTCGACGGCGAGACGTTCTCCAGCACGGGTTTTGAAAACGGTCTGCTTGACGGCTCGATCAGGAGTCTCGCCGAAGACAGCGACGGGTCCTTGTGGATGGCGACGTACGGGGGCGGAATCGCCCGTCTGAATGAGGATGGTGTCGAGGTCTTCACGATCGCCGACGGTCTTCCGAGTGACAAGATCCGCCAGGTGCTCACGGCGCGAGATGGATCGCTCTGGGTCGGTACCTATGGCGGCGGGGTTGCGCGGCGTTGGCAAGACGGACGTATCACCGTCTTTGACCGGGGTCTTGGCGACCGCGAGATTCGGGCCATGTGGGAGGACACTGATGGCCGGCTCTGGGTCGGTACCCGCCAGGGTGCCTACAGGCTCGAAGGCGAAGCGTTCGTCGCCGTTCAACCTGGCTCCGAGCTCGATTATCAGACCGTCAACGTCATTACGAGCGACGAGAGCGGGCGAGTTTGGTTCGGGACTCGGGAGGGCGGGGCGTTTTCGCTCGCAGACGGCAACCTGATCAGCTATCGCACCGAAAACGGCCTTGCAGACAACAGCGTGACCTCGATTCTCGAGGATTTCGAGGGCAATCTGTGGTTCGGAACCTACGGCGGTGGCATCTGTCGGCTCTGCGGTGAGAAAGTGCTCAACTACGTCGCTACCGAGGGCTTTCGTTATCCCAACGTCTATGGGGTAGCCGAGGACCGGGACGGGTGCATGTGGTTCGGGACCAACGGCGGCGGCGTGAGCCGCCTGTGTGGCGCCTCCTTCACCTCCTTCACTACCGAGGACGGCGTTGCCCACGACAAGGTCGTCTCGGTGATGCAGGATCGCAGGGGCGCGATGTGGTTTGGCACGCTCGACGGAGCGAGCCGTTTTGACGGTCGCCGGTGGAGCACTTGGGGCCGGGAGCAAGGGCTGGCACACAACGTTGTCTACGACGTCATGGAGGCCCGGGACGGGACCCTCTGGTTCGCCACCTTCTCCGGGGTTTCACGGTTTGACGGCGCCAGCTTCACCACATATCGGGCCGAAGACGGGCTCGCGAGTGATCGTGTGAACTGTGTACTCGAGGGGGCGGACGGTACGATCTGGTTCGGCACCGCGGACGGGCTCTCCGCGCTTCGTGATGGGGCGATGAGGAGTTGGACCGTGGCCGACGGCCTGGCCGCCGATTTTGTCAACCACCTCTTCGAGGACGCCGAAGGTGCGCTGTGGATCTCGACGACTCACGGTCTGAGCCGCCTCCTGGACGGCGGTATTTCGACCTGGACGGTTGCGGATGGTCTGTCGAGCGACTATACGACTGTTGTGCTTCCCGGAGAGGCGGGCACGCTCTGGGTCGGCACCAACCGCGGGGTCAATCTCTTTGACGGGTCGACCTTCTCCGTCGTGGGGGCGCGCGAAGGACTGGTCGACGACCTCGTGAACCGAGGCGCAGGGTATCGTGACGGCGAGGGCAACCTGTGGTTCGGGACCGGCGCAGGTGTCAGCCGATTCGATGGTGATTTCCGGCCCGGCCCGGTCGATCCTCCACCGGTCCAGCTGGTGGGGGTTCGGGTTCTCGACGAGGCTGTGGCGGTCGGTTCGACGCCTCGGCTCGCCGCCGACGAGAATTGGCTCACCTTCAACTACGTCGGACTGTCTTTCCGTCGGGCGCCTGACGTGGTCTACCGCTATCGTCTTCTGGGCTCCGGCCGGGCATGGCGGGAGACCAGACACCGTGAGGTTCAGTTCTCGTCGCTGCCGGCTGGAACCTACCACTTCGAGGTCACTGCGAGGATCGGCGAGGGAGCGTGGAGCCCGTCGCCCGCCCGTTTTTCCTTCGAGATCGTTCCCCCGATGTGGAAACGGCCGTGGTTCTTCGTCGTCGCAGCGCTTGTTGCAACGGGCATCATCGGTCTCAGGGTCTGGGAGTCGCGGCGTCAGGCGGCGGTCCTGGAGAAGACGGTGGCGGAGAGAACCGCCGAGGTGCGGGAAGCCAACAAAGAGCTTCAGTGGCTGGCGCATCACGATCGGTTGACCAACCTGTACAACCGTCACTACATCTACGAGATCATGCCGTCGGAATTGTCCAGGCTTGCGCGGCGGAGAAGTCGGCACGCCGAGCGCGAAGGCGCCTCTCCCGGGAGCATGCCATGCATGTGTCTGATCCTGATCGACCTCGACGACTTCAAACGAATCAATGACACGTGGGACCACACGGTTGGGGACCAGGTGCTCGCCGAGGTGGCGTCGGCCCTGAGTGGAGCGACGAGAGGCAGTGACGTGGTTGCTCGTTGGGGAGGGGAAGAGTTCCTCATTCTTCTTCGTGACCTCGATCGGGCGGGAGTCGAGGACACTCCGGTCAGGATCCTCGACGCGGTCAGGGGCCTCAGGCTGAAGGCGCTCGATCGTAAGGTGGGCCTGACATGTTCGCTCGGGTTCACCCACTTTCCAGACGCCGTCGGTCTTGACGATTTCACCTGGGAGTCACTGCTCAAGGTCGCAGATACCGCGCTCATCGACGCCAAGAGGAGTGGCCGCGACCGGGGAGTCGGCTACATCTGGGGCTTGGGGGTCGTATCGGTTCAGGGCCTCGCTAATGTAACTGCGGACATTTCCGGAGCGATCGAGAGCCATACGCTGATCAGGAGAGACGTGCGTTAGTGGGCCTCGCCCCAGTTGGTACCTGAACCAACATCGACCACGAGCGGGACCTTTAACTCCATCGCGTGGACCATCTCATGGCGG
>CAZCEX010000440.1:0-4196 GCA_964497785.1 uncultured Thermoanaerobaculia bacterium
TGACGCTCGGTGTGTTCCACCAGGATGGCCTTGCCGTTGTCGGACAACCGATCGGGCAGGTCTGGGCGCAGCGCCGACAGACATTGCAGCGGTAAGAAAGCTCGATGAGCCGGGAAACGACCTCCCAATTGAGGTCGATGTCGCCATGCACCAGAGTCGACTCCTTCTTGATGTACTTGAAGTAGATGCGCCGGATGATCTCCGAGCGATAGATCGGGCGATAAAGCTCGTTGTTTCCGCTCTCTTCATAGATATGACAGGCCTCGGAGCAGGTCTGGCAGTGAGCACAGTGCTCCATCGACATCTCGAGGATCTGCAGAAAGGTCCAGTTGTCTGATTTCGAGAAGCACTTTCTCAGCCCGGACAGAAAGGACTGAACGAACTGCTCTTCCTCTTCCTTCGACTTCGGCCGTTTAATGTTGACCGCGATTGTATCGTCGACGACGGCGTACTTCTCCTTGGCCTCGTCACTGAGCGGCGGGATCGAAGGTTCGAGGTCGAGGTCGTCGAATGGCGGCGGCAGGGGTGTCTGATCGAAGGTCTCGATCTTCGCCAGCGGTTGACCGGGGTTCTTTGCGATGTCTTTGACACTGGATGGCTGTTTCATTTATTCAGTTCCTCCGTTGCCGCATCCAGCCAGGTCTTCTTGCCGTCGCCCTTGATGTGGGGACCTGCCCACGTGATCGGCTGGTTGAGCAGTTTGTGAATCGTCTCCTCCTCGTCGCCCCCCTTGAGGTTGGGCTTGTCATTCCATCGGATCGCGTGATAGGCGAAGTACTTGCCGACGAAATGGGACATGTGGGTCAGGGGTATGTAGGCGACGAGAAGACCCAGCACCAGCGCCGAAAGCAAGGTCATAGTTGCCACCAACCCCCCGGCTTCGATCGGCGCGAAGTTGAAGGTCACGAGGTTGCCGACGAACGCGGACACCGAACCGAAGGTCGGGTCGAGCACGAAGGTCACCCCGGCGATCCCAAAGGCCACGACGAAAAAAAGCAGGTTGAAGTAATCTGCAGGCGCCGTGTAGTCACGCAACTCGCTGCCGCGCCGGCGCATGAACAAGCCGATCGCCCCGATCACGCCGAGGCACAGACCGGCAGCGCCGGTCACCGGAGTCACAAGCCCGATCCATCCCGGTAGACCCGGGAGAAAACCAGCGAGAACACCACTCACCATCATCAAAACGGTCGTGAGACCCACGAGATACAGTCCGAAATGGAACGGGAAAGACCACGTCCACAGCTTCTGATTGTGCTCCCGCAGGGCCACCAGAAAGAGGATCTCCGGGACCATGACCTTGAGCTCGCCCCACAGGGAGACCTCTCTTTTCTTCTCCCACCACTTGCTTTCTTCGAAATAGGAGCCGCCGTAATGCGCCTTTTTCCCCTCGTGGGCCACCGGGTAAAGCTCCCACCGTACGTGCATCGGCATCCGGGACCACTTGAAAAAACGAGCTATGACCGCCACCGTAAAGACGACCACGCAGAGATAGACAACGAAGTAGGGAACAAAACCCATCGCTCAACTCCTCCTCAGCTGGAGGGGATTTGCAAGATCCATTCCCTACCATGAGGGTGTGTCGCTGCGGGTTGCAGTCACTCGACAGGAACCTGAATGTCACCTCCGGGTAACGCTCCATGTCACGATCAACGCAATGAACCGCACAACGTAACCGTTCCACATTCTCGCCGTTTCGCAGTCCCTTCGGGCGAACGGCCCCCTTGCATGCAGGCCGGGCTCAGGAGAGAATCACCCGGGGACGATGACATGACGGCATTATTGAATCGAGACAAGCTCGAGAGGTCAAAAAAACTCAAGAAGGAGAGAATCGAGAGCATTCTCCAGGCCGGGCTGCGGGCGTTTCAGCGTTTTTCGTACCCAGAGGTCACCCTGGATTCGATCCGCAAGCTCGCGAACGTGCCCGAAGGCAAACCCGAGCTCTACTTCGGTTCGAGAGAAGAGCTCTTTCTGCGCGTACTCAGCCGGCAATCAAAGCTCTGGTCGTCAGCATTGCAGGAACGCTTGCGTCACAGCGACGAGCAGCTGTCCCCGAATCAAGTCGCCACGGTGCTCATCGAGAGCGTCGAGGAACATCCCGAGTTCTTCCACCTCAGGGCGCTCCTCCCTATGGTTCTCGAGCACATCATCGACGTCGGCGCCGTGACCATATTATTTACGACGATCGAAGGCCACATGCAACAGTGTGGAGAAGAGCTCGGTCGTCGATGCCCGCCACTGTCTGCACGAGACGCTATGCGTATGATGGTTCTATTCCAGACGTATGCATCGAGCCTTCTCCAGCTCACCGATCCTTCGCGGGCCATGGCGCGACTCTCGGCCGCGGAGGGTGCGGGTGGTCTGGCCATCAACCCCGAGCAAGAGCTGAACTCCCTCGCGGCCGGGCTGGTGGCACGGTTCACAGCCTGAGCATGGCCTTCGTTCCCTCAAGGTAACAAGAATTCCAGAAGGAAAGTCGTTGTCAATCAACAGGTTCGATGAGAGCCTCTAAAGGATCGTTACCCAAAGGTAACTCCGATAGCGGCTCTTGGCCCGCAAACCACTCGTTTTCAATGAAGTGAAAATCTTCACAAAACCGGATGTATACTCGTCGAATAGGCTCCTAGTGCCTGAATTATCGGGACTTATAGCCTCGAATCTCTGTTCCGGCAGCACCGGCCCGCGACCGAATCCGCCATCCCTCCACGAACGGCTTTCCCGAAGCGGCAGACGAAAGCCACATTCCTGAAATAATCCGCCTCCAAAGTCGACCCATCAAACCCCTGAAAACCAGGCACTTTTCATGATCCGTCGAATCCTTCAAAAAAAAGCTTGTGAATATAGGCACAGCTCTTGCTATATTGCTGCCCGCGTATGGGAATGCTCTTTTGATTCCGGTTTTCACGGCTGGAATCCACATTTGAAAGGAGGGAGACATTCATGCCGAGTTTCGTTAACCCCGAAAAGTGTGATGGATGCAAGGCGCTCGACAAGACCGCGTGCCAATACATCTGTCCGAACAACCTGATGGTCCTCAATAAGGAAAGTGAGAAGGCCTACAACCAAGAACCCGACCAGTGCTGGGAATGCATGTGCTGCGTCAAGATCTGCCCGACCCAGGCAGTGGACGTGCGCGGCTACGCCGACTTCGTACCGATGGGTGCGTCGGTCGTGCCCCTGCGCTCCACCGACTCCATCATGTGGACGGTGAAGTTCCGCAACGGCAAGATCAAACGCTTCAAATTCCCCATCCGGACCACCGACGAAGGTACCGCGGTGCCCAACGGCGGTTTCGACACCGATCCCAGCCTTGAGGGTCCCGTGCTCTTCACCGAGCCGGATTCGCTCGGTACCGCTGTGTGGACGAAGTAGGGAGGAGATCATGGCAAACTTCGAAACTGTTGTAGTAAACACCGATCTCCTCATCCTTGGTGGCGGCATGGCCTCGTGCGGCGCCGCTGTCGAAGCCGCCCACTGGGCGAAGAAGAATGGCCTCAAAGTGACCCTCGTCGACAAAGCGGCGATGGATCGCTCCGGCGCCGTAGCGATGGGCCTGTCGGCCATCAACCAGTACGTGGGTCTCAGAGACGGCAAGAATACGATCAAGAACTACGTCGAATACGTCTCCAACGACCTCATGGGCGTCGCCCGTGACGACCTGGTCGCCAACATCGCCCGCCACGTCGACTCCTCGGTCCACCTCTTCGAGAAGTGGGGACTGCCGATCTGGACGGACGACGAAGGCGGCTACGTGCACGAGGGTCGTTGGCAGCTCATGATCAACGGTGAGTCCTACAAGATCATCGTCGCTGAGGCCGCCAAGAACCATCTCGGCACCGACAACATCCTCGAGCGTGTCTTCATCGTCGGCCCGATCGTCGAAGACAACGTCTGCAAGGGCGCGTACGGCTTCTCCGTGCGCGAGGACAAGTTCTACGTCTTCAACGCCAAGGCCACCATGTGCGCCATGGGCGGAGCGGTTGGCGTCTTCAAGCCACGCTCCACCGGTGAAGGCGCGGGCCGCGCCTGGTACCCGCCGTTCAACTCCGGCGCCTCCGCGTACTTCACAATCCAGGCCGGCGCCGAGATGACCTGCCAGGAAGTGCGTTTCATCCCGGTCCGCTTCAAGGATGCCTACGGTCCAGTCGGCGCCTGGTTCCTGCTCTTCAAATCCCGCGCGACCAACGCCTTCGGTGGCG
>CAZCEX010000441.1:0-4189 GCA_964497785.1 uncultured Thermoanaerobaculia bacterium
TTCTTGTCCGATACCTCGAGTGGCTGGCTGATCAGGACGTGACCCCTAAACCGCAGCAGCCATGATGCGTCCGAGGGACTGTTTGGCCCTCTGAACGTGTGGGTGGCTGGTATCGTGGTGGCACAGGGCGATGACCTTCTGATAGCACTCAAGGGCCGTGGCCTCATCGTGCCTACAGTGCTGGCGGAGCCACCCTTTCATCAACCATGCCTCGGTTTGGCGTGGAGACACTTCGAGGATGCGGTTGAAGAATACCTCGGCGACGTTCCACCTCTCGTCAGCGATCGCCTGAGCGGCGTAGCGCCGATAAAGTCGGATCGCCGCGTCCGTCTCATCGGATAGCATCCGGCGGTCGGTACGAGTTCGAGCAAACCATTTCATGTATCTAAGGCTGATTATTGATAAAATTTTCTTCGATGTCAACTGTTTTGAGTGGGTTGTAATATTTGTCTGACCTAAAACTTGATTAATGGCCGATCTTCTGAGAAATGCCCCTACTCCAGCGACCCCGATCGCGGCTATCATGCCGCTATGAGCTCGAGCGGTATTTCCAGACCTTTCGCCCACCTCCACCTTCACAGCCACTACTCGCTCCTCGACGCGACCATCAAGATTCCCCAACTCGTCACCCAGGTTCACGACCTGGGCATGGAATCCGTGGCGGTGACGGATCACGGAAACATCTTCGGCGCCTATCAATTCGTCAAGGTGGCAAAGAAGGCTGGCATCCGCCCGATCGTGGGTTGTGAGGTCTACGTTGCGCCGGGCGACCATCGGGACAAGACGGCCGCCCGAGGCCGGGAGCGGAACTACCACCACCTCGTGCTGCTCGCCGAAAACCAGGTGGGTTACCACAATCTCGTATGGTTGGTGAGTCAAGGATATCTGGAAGGCTTCTACTACAAACCACGTATTTCGAAGGCGGTGCTCGCCGACCACGCTGAGGGTCTGATCGGATTGTCCGCATGCCTCAGTGGTGAGGTGGCTCAGAGGTTGATCGGCCGTGACCCAACTGGCGCCCAGCGTGTGGCTGAGGAGTACGGGGAGATCTTCGGCCCCGGGAACTTCTTCCTCGAGGTGCAGAACCACGGCCTGGTCGACGAAGAGTTCGTACGTGCCGGGGTGCGCGAGGTTGCCAACAGTACCGGGATCCCCGTCGTCGCGACCAATGACTGCCATTTCCACAACCCAGACGATTTGTTCGCGCATCGCACGTTGATCGGTATCGGACGGTCCGGGAGCGGCCGTTCTGGAGCGAACTTCGACAGTGGTTACGGATATAACGACGAGTTCTACGTCAAGTCGCCAGAGGAGATGTACTCGCTGTTCGAGGATTTCCCCGGCGCCTGCGAGCGTACGGTGGAGATTGCTGAACGCTGCTCGGTTGAGTTCGACACGTCGGGCTACCACCTGCCTCAGTTTCCGGTTCCGGAAGGGGAGGAGGTAGCGGGTTTTCTGCGCCGGGTTTCTCGAGAGGGGCTCGATGCCCGCCTGGCGGCGCCTGGAGTTCGAAAGACGTCAGTCGAGGACTATGAGAAACGGCTCGAGTACGAGCTCGACGTCATCGAGCAGATGGGTTTCCCGGGGTACTTCCTCGTTGTATGGGATCTCATGAGACAGGCCAGGGAGGACGGTATCCCGGTCGGCCCGGGCCGCGGCTCCGCCGCCGGCTCCGTGGTTTCTTTCGCCTTGAAGATCACCGACATCGACCCTCTCGAGTACGACCTGCTCTTTGAGCGATTTCTCAATCCTGAGCGGATCTCGATGCCGGACATTGACATCGACTTCTGCCAGCGGGATCGCTACAAGGTCATCGAGTACGTTCGTCAGAGATACGGTGAGGACTCGGTTTGTCAGATCGCAACCTTCAACATCCTCAAGGCCAAATCCGCGGTGCGCGACGTGGGCCGGGTATTGGAAATGGGTTTTCAGGATGTGGACCGAATCGCCAAGCTGATCCCTGACGATCTCGGCATGACTATCGATCAGGCGCTCAAGGAGTCGACCGAGCTCCGGGAGCTCGTCAACGGTGACGACGACGTGCGTCAGCTCATCGAGACCGCCCGCAAGCTCGAAGGGCTGGCCCGCCATTGCGGCGTGCACGCTGCGGGTGTCGTGATCGCGCCCGAGCCGTTGGTGAACCTGGTGCCGCTGTATCGAACCAACAACGCCGAGGTGACGACCCAGTACGACAAGGATGACGTCGAAGACCTCGGTCTGCTCAAGATGGATTTTCTGGGCCTGAGGACCCTGACCGTGCTTGCCGACGCCGTAGCGTCAGCGCGCAAGGCGGAGGACCCGAACCTCGACCTGACCCACCTGACCCTCGACGATCCGGCGGTGTACGAGCTCTTCGCGAGCGGCGACACAGATGGGATTTTCCAGTTCGAGTCTTCCGGCATGAAAGAGGTGCTGCGCAAGGTCCGTCCACAGGTCTTCAGCGACCTCGCCGCCCTCAACGCGCTCTACCGCCCGGGACCGATGGCTTTCATCGACGACTACACGGCCCGTAAGGACGGCCGCAAGGCGATGACCTACATCTTCCCGGAACTCGAGGAGATCCTCGCCGAGACCTACGGCATCATTGTTTTCCAAGAACAGGTGATGCGCATCGCTGTGAAGATCGGGGGTTTCTCGCTCGCCAAGGCCGATCTCCTGCGCAAGGCGATGGGCAAGAAAAAGCAGGAGATCATCGATCGCGAAGGCCAGAACTTCGTTCGTGGGGCGGTCGCAAACGGTTTTCCCGAGGTCCGTGTCCGTCAGCTCTGGGATCAGATCGTTCCTTTCGCCAAGTACGGCTTCAACAAGTCCCACTCGGTGGCCTATGCCCATGTCGCCTACCTCACTGCTTACATGAAGGTCCATTTTCCGGCCCACTTCATGGCGGCGATGTTGACCTCCGAGGTGTCGAATACCGACAAGCTGTCACAGTACCTCGTGCGCTCACGGCAGATGGGCCTGCAAATTCTCCCACCGGACGTCAACCGGTCCGAGTCGGCCTTCACCGCCGAGCATGGGGGGATCCGGTTTGGACTGTCGGCAATCAAAGGAGTAGGGGAAGCAGCGGTCACCCCGGTGCTCGAGGCGCGGGCCGCCGGGGGTCGATTTACCTCGGTGTCGCACTGCCTGCGGTCGGTTGGCCACCGGACGGTCAATACCAAGGTTCTCGAGTGCCTGGTTCGGGCCGGGTGCTTCGACGAGTTTGGCGTCACCCGAAAATCTCTCCTCGAAAACCTCGATCACCTCGCAGAGCTTGCAGCTCGTGAACGTGAGCAGAATGAGCTCGGACAGGGGTTCCTGTTTGCAGACATGCCGTCGGAGTCCCTCGAAGAGGAGATACGAGGAGGAGATCACGCGGAGGAGAGCGAGCGGCTTTCGTGGGAGCGGGATGTCCTCGGGTTTTTCCTCACCGGTCACCCACTCGACCGGTTCTCGGAGCAGATACAACGGTTCACCGACTGCACGCTGGAAGAGCTGGGAGAGCGTTTTTCGGCCGGTGCTGAGCAGGCGACGGTCGGTGGCCTCGTGGCCAACCTCAAGGTCATTCCGATCAAGAAGGAGGGCCCGAACAAGGGGCGCCACATGGCGGTTTTCCAGCTCGAGGGGCGCTCCTCGGTCGTGCGCGCGGTGGTTTTTCCCGACACCTACGACAAGATTCGGGCCGAGATCGAAAACGACCGCGCGGTGCTCGTCAACGCAAGCCTCAAGGGCGACGGGGACCACGTCGAGCTGATGGTCGAAGGCGTGGCGGGGCTCGAGGGCGTCGATGTTGCGCAGGCATCCGCGTTGCGGATAACGCTCGATGTCGAGTCTGTCGACGATGCCAATCTCGAGGAGCTGCGTGAGCTCCTGTTGGCTCACCCGGGTCAGACAGCAATCCGATTCGACCTTGTCCGCCGGGGCGCCTTCCGTGCACGGCTCGTTCCGCCTCCTGCCCTCTCCGTCGATCCGACGCCGGAGCTGCGATCGAAAGTCGAGGCGCTTTTCGACAACGGGCTCACCGAGCTCGAGCACTGCAACGGGGGTGTGGGGCCAGAGGGTGTCGTCCCGCGGGCTGTCCCGCCCCGAGAGAACAAATGGGTGCATTGATTCGGGGGCGAGCCGCTGCCGGTCCGCCCAGATACCAGATCCCCCGACCCGAGCCCGAGCCCGTTATCGTTGTCGTTACCGAAGAAGCGCATTCGACAAC
>CAZCEX010000442.1:0-2110 GCA_964497785.1 uncultured Thermoanaerobaculia bacterium
TGATCTCAACCTCAGAGGTAGGCCGCCGATCGCACGAGCAGCGTCGTCGCAGCCGTACCAATTTTCTTCCCACACGACGGCGCTGCTCGTGTGTCGCTGGGAATGCTCGGCGGTCAGCCGAGCATCACAGAAGGCCGGTGATGGAACCTGGTTCGGTTGAGCAGATCGACCCGACAGACGCCGCCCTGCATCCGCGCCAGGTCAAACACATCAGACACTGTCGCCGGTGATTCTGCCTATAGCGTGTATCCGGTTGCGGCCATCCCGTCCTGGAACCACCTCAATAGAAAAGATTTAGAAAAGGACGTACGACTCACATTTTCTCGTACGTACATGAATGCGCTATGATGGTCTCCGGAGGTGGCATCATGACCCTCACCGCATCGAAACTGAGGCAAGACATCTATCGCATTCTCGACCGGGTCCTGGAGACCGGGGTTCCGGTCGAGGTGCGCAGAAAGGGCAAGATTCTACGCATCGTCGCCGATGATCCGCCATCGCGAATGCAACGGCTCAAAGCCAGGCCGTACCTGCTCGACAACCCCGACTCGATCGTGCATCTCGACTGGTCCGGCGAGTGGAAACCGTGATCTACCTCGACACCCACGTGGTGGCATGGCTGTACGCCGGTTATGCAGACCGTTTCCCAAACCAGGCCCAGGCCTTGATCGACACTGAAGACCTGCTCATCTCCCCCATCGTCGAACTCGAGCTGCAATACCTCTTTGAGATTCAAAAGACGACTCGTCCCGGGGCCGAGGTGGTGAAAACGCTAGCAGACGAGATGGGACTCGCCCGATGCGATCTTCCGTTCGATCAGGTGATCGCGAAGAGTCTCTCCAACACCTGGACCCGAGATCCCTTCGACCGGATCATCGCCGCCCAGGCTCAGGTGCGTCGGACCTCCCTGCTGACCCGCGACGAGACCATTCGAGAGCACTACGCCGACGCGGTGTGGTTTGAGTAGCGCAGGTCGGACACACCCAACACTGCCGATCATAGATCATGCCGATGCCGTTGTTCCCTGTCGCTGAAACTGAATCTGCCGCTGTTTCTGACCCTGCCCCTGATCCTGTCCCTACCTCGGCGCCCTCGCGACGAATCCTGGTGAAAGATGCGGCTCAGCCAGACGGCAACCAACAGGTGACGATCGTGCCTCCACTCGGATTGCATTGAAGACTGATCTTGCCGCCGTGGGCCTCCACAATTTCTCGACTGAGGGCAAGGCCAAGGCCGGTGCCGGTCTTTTTGGTCGAATAAAACGGCAAGAGCGCTTTTTTCATCGTTTCTTCGTCCATGCCTGGGCCGTCATCTGAGATTTGAAGGAAAGTTCCGTTGCCGGCATCACGAACGCGGATCGAGACGTGCACTTCGGATTCTGAAGCTTCAACGGCGTTCTTGACGAGGTTGATCAGCAGTTGGCGAAGTTGTGGGATATCACCAAAACCCGGCCGCGAAGGTAACGGGTTTTCGACCGACAGCGTTGGAAACTCGCCGAGATGTGTGAGTAGGTCCCGCCAGTCGACATCGCTTTTCCGGGGTTCGGGAAGACGGGCGAACTTCGCGTATCCATCGATGAATTTGACAATGTGACCGAGTCGTTCGTCGATGGTTTCAAAGATCGTATCGGTCTTGTGGCTCAGATCGGGGCGCCCCGCGACCAGCTTGGCCGAATGAACAAGTGACGAAATTGGGGCTAATGAATTATTCAGCTCGTGTGAGATGACGCGGATCACCTTCTTCCAGATTGCTGCTTCTTGACGGCCGAGTTCGCCGGTAAGACGGTGCAGCAATACGAGGCTGTGGCGTTGATGGTTGAGCAAAAATTGCCGCTGCGACAGTTGATAGGTTTCGACGGTCTCTTCCTGCTTGATCGTGAAGATCCCTTCGCCTTCAGTGGCGAGGATCATTCGCATGTCTTCGGGGCAGTATTGCTCGAGCTCGGCGAAGGATCGTCCTTCAAGTTTGGCGCCGCCAAGCAGGAGTTGGCGGGCTTCTGGATTGGAAAAGACGACCCGCCGAAGCGCATTGACAAGAATGATCGCAACAGGTGAACGGTCGAGAGCCGTTTCAAGAAGCAATTCTTTTTGACGGATATTGCGTCTTTCTT
>CAZCEX010000442.1:2210-4182 GCA_964497785.1 uncultured Thermoanaerobaculia bacterium
CGGTCGAGAGCCGTTTCAAGAAGCAATTCTTTTTGACGGATATTGCGTCTTTCTTCTTGCAGCAGTCGCCCGACTTCGTTGTAAAGCCGTGCGAGTTCACCCAGTTCATCCTGACGGCCGGAGGCTAAGCGTACCGAAAAATCGCGGTCGCGAAAGCTTAAAATGCCATCACGTAATCCGCTCAGGGTGATTTCAAGTGGTCGTAGAATCCTTGTGACGAGCAGCGCGCTGACCGGTAGACCAATCAACAGGGTCAACAAAAAGACCAATAAAGGTGGCACATGAAGCGTACTGACCGCAGTAGCGATCACAGCCATGATGAGTAATACGAAGGCGATAGCCAGATAGACCCTGCCAGCGAAGGAGCTTCGAAATCGGCGAGACGAGTTGGCAGAAGTCTGACTCTTTTCCATCAGGGTGGCGGTCCTTCAGTGTGCGCTCTCCGTTGCACTTCAACGCCAAGTTTTGACATTTTTCGATACAGCGCTTGGCGGCTGATTCCAAGTATGTCGGCAGCATGTGCGACCACGCCGCGTGAACTATCGAGGGCCTCAATGACGCGTCGGCGCTCCCTCTCGTCAACCGGCATCAGGGTTTCGGGTCTTCCTGACTCGAAGCCGAAATCTTCAACCTGGATTTCGGGATGAGAGCTAACGACAATGGCCCTTTGAATGCGGTTTTCGAGTTCTCGTACATTGCCCGGCCACGTATGGTCGAGCAAAACCTGTTCGGCGTTCGGACTCAGAATCCGAGCTGGTTCGCTGAGCGTATCGAGAAAGTGATGGGCTAACGGCAGGATGTCATCGCGGCGTTCAATCAGTGCGGGAATCTTCAATTCGACAACATTGAGCCGATAAAAGAGATCTTCCCTGAATCGTGTGTCGCTGATGGCCTGGTCGAGATTAGCGTTGGTTGCGCTGATGATACGCACATCCGCTTTGTAACTGCGACTCGAACCGAGGCGGCGGAATTCGCCGCTTTGCAAGACGCGGAGAAGCTTGACCTGGCCCGAGAGCGAAAGCGCGTCGATCTCGTCAAGAAAGAGGGTGCCTTTGTCTGCGGATTCAAAGTGACCGATCCGGCGTGAAGAAGCACCGGTGAACGCGCCGGATTCAGCGCCAAAGAGTTCACTTTCCATAAGATCGGCCGGGATGGCGCCGACGTTGACGCGTAAGAAGGGCGCGCCCGAACGGTGGGAGTTGGCCTGGATGATTTCGGCAATACGTTCTTTGCCTGAACCGGATGGGCCGGTGATGAGCACTGGGGCATCGGATTGGGCAACGTTGACGGCGAGGTTTACGGTATCCTGCATTTGCTGCGAGGCGTAAACCAGGCCGCAAAGCTCGTAATCTCTGGCGAGCGTTTCTCGCGACTTTTCGGTCGCAGAGCGTAAGCGCGCGTTTTCGATTTCAAGATCTCTCATTTTTAACAAATCGCGTAGCCGGTTGATGATGGCATCGTCGTCCCAAGGTTTGCGCAGATAATCGTTGGCGCCTTCTTTGACGAGTTCGACTGCGGCTTCGAGTGAAGCCCATGCTGTCACCAGTAAGACTGGGAGTGATGGATCAATGCGGCGCAGCGCCCGAAAGAGTTCGACTCCTTCGCGGCCCGAAGTCTCGTTCGGGCTGAAATTCATGTCCTGGATGACGGCCCCGAGGGTTTGTGACGAGGCGATCTCCAGAGCTTGTGATGGTGTCGAAGCCGCAATGTGGTTGATGTTGTGGATATCGAGCAATACCTGCAACGCGGTAACAACTCCGGCCTGATCGTCAACGATGAGAACTTTGAGATCTGATATGTCCACATTGCTATTATATCGGTTCATACCGTGCGCGTCGCGATCTCCGGCGTAACTGTTGTAGCGCGAATGGCCGGAATCAGCGCGGCGAGAAGGCCTGCTGTCCACAAGACAGCTGCACCGCCGGCAATCAGAATCCAGTCGATCTTCGGAGCGTCTGCATATTCGGCGAGA
>CAZCEX010000443.1:0-4152 GCA_964497785.1 uncultured Thermoanaerobaculia bacterium
GGGCGGTGGAGCAGTTCGACAAGACCATGAGCATGGTCAAGCTCCTCGGTATCGAGCAGACACGGCTGCGCCTGGAGTGGATCAGTGCCGCCGAGGGTCCGCGCTTCGCCAAGGTGATCAACGAGTTTACCGATGAGGTCCGCGAGCTCGGTCCGAGCCCGCTCAAGGCCGGTCGGGAGAACGCAGCGCAAGCTGAGGAGGCATGCTGATGCGGGAGCTTGCACAACGAACCAGAGCCTGGGCCTGCTACGACTGCGGCAAGTGCACCGCCACCTGCCCGATTTCACGCGCCGGCTCGCCCCTGAGCCCGCGCCGCCACGTGCTCGCCACGGGCATGGGGCAAACAGAAGAAATCCACAGCGACGAGGGCCTCAACAGCTGCCTGAGCTGCAGCCTGTGCGATTTCCGTTGCCCGGCCGAGGTCAAGTACACCGAGCTGGTGCTCGAGCTGCGCAAAATGGTTTTTGACGGCAAGGTTCAGCCCGACTGTCCACACGGCGGTGCCCTGCAGTCGGTGTTTCGCATGATGGCCAAGGGCGGAACTCAGCAGAACCGGCTTGACTGGCTCACCGACGACCTCAAGACCGAGAAGAAGCAGGGCAAGGTCTTCTTCTTCACCGGCTGCACCATGTACTTGGACGCCTTCTTCCCAGAGCACGAGCTCAAGACCCTGGAGGGCACGCGGTCGACTGTGAAGGTTCTCAACGCACTCGGCATCGAGCCGGTGGTCTCTGCGGATGAGGTCTGCTGCGGCCACGACCTGCTGTGGAACGGCGACCAGGCGAGCTTCGAGGCCCTGGCGAGGCGCAACGCTCGACTGGTGGCCTCAAGCGGCGCAAAGCTGCTCGTCACCTCGTGCGCCGAGTGCGCGCGCACCTGGCGTATGAACTACACCCCGTTCCTCGAGGCGCCGGTGCAGATCCTGCACATCACCGAGTACCTGGCTGAGCACATGGGCGACCTGAGCCTCAAGGGCAACGGCCTCCAGAAGGTGACCTTTCAGGACCCCTGCCGGCTCGGTCGCCACCTCGGCGTCTTCGACCAGCCGCGTCAGGTGATAGAGGCAATACCGGGTGTCGAGCTCAACGAGATGCCGCGCTCGGGACCACGTGGGGCATGCTGCGCCGGCGGCCCGTGGTCGAACTGCGACCGCTTCGCCAAACAGATCCAGGTGGAGCGCCTTCGTGAGGCCAAGGGCACCGGGGCAGAGGTGATGGTCACCTCCTGCCCCAAGTGCCAGGTGCACTTCGCCTGTGCGATGAAGGACCCCAACCTCGGAGAAGAAATCCACATCGAGATGCGCGATCTGACCGAGCTCGTGGCGCAAGCGCTGGAGACGGTCGAGGGAGGATGAACATGGCAGCTGAGGTGATCAAGGACGAGATCCGGGTGGGCGTCTTCGTCTGTGACTGCGGGCTGAACATCGCCGGCGCTGTGGACTGCGGCGCGGTGACCGAGTACGCCCAGACCCTGCCGGACGTGGTGTGCGCGGTGCGCAACAAGTACACCTGCGCCGACCCGGGTCAGAACGAGATCAGGAACGCAATCCACGAGCACAAGCTCAACCGTGTGGTGGTCGCCTCGTGCTCGCCGCGTCAGCACGAGCCCACCTTCAGGCAGTGTGTGCTCGAGGCCGGCCTCAACCCCTACCTGATGGAGATGGCCAATCTGCGGGAGCACTGCTCCTGGGTGCACCCGGGGGATTGGGACGCGGCTACCGGAAAGGCCAAGGACCTGGTGGCGTCGGCGGTTGGACGGGCTCGTCTGCTCGACCCTCAGGAAGAGATGACGGTGCCGGTGACCCAGGCGGCGCTGGTGATTGGTGGCGGCGTGGCGGGAATCGAAGCGGCCATCGAGATCGCCGACCAGGGTCACAAGGTCGTGCTGGTGGAAAAGGCGCCTTCGATCGGTGGCATCATGGCCCAGCTTGACAAGACCTATCCCACGATGGACTGCTCTATATGAATTCTCGGGCCTAAGGCCATCGATGCCGGTCGGCATCCATTAATCGAGCTCCTGACCTACTCCGAAGTGGAGGAGGTCTCCGGTTACATCGGCAACTTCACGGTCAAGATCCGCAAGAAAGCGCGGTACGTGGACCCCACGTTGTGCAACGCCTGCGAGGAGTGCATCAAGGTCTGTCCGGTGAGCAAACCGGACGAGTTCCAGATGGGATTGTCCTCACGCAAGGCCATCTACATCCCGTTCCCACAGGCTGTGCCGTGCTCCTACATCCTCAACATGGACGACTGCTTGGGCAACAACCCCATCGCCTGCGGCAAATGCGCCGACGTCTGCGAGAAGAACGCCATCGATTTCGACGACAAGGACGAGATCGTCGTCCGCGAGGTGGGTGCAGTCGTCGTCGCCATCGGTCTCGATGTCTACGATCCCACCGAGATGGACGAGTACGGCTACACCCGGTTCCCGAACGTCATCACCTCGATGGAGTTCGAGCGCCTGATCTGCGCCGGCGGACCCACCGCCGGTCATTTCGTTCGTCCCTCCGACAGCAGTAGACCGGTTCGCATCGGCTTCATTCAGTGCGTGGGTTCGCGCAGCACCAAGGTGGGCAACCCGTACTGCTCCAATATTTGCTGCATGAATACGATCAAGGACACGCTGCTCCTGGCCGACCACTACCCGGACACCGAGAACGTGGTCTTCTACCAGGACATTCGAGCCTTCGGAAAGTCCTTCGAGGACATGTTCCAGCGCTCCAAGGAGGCGGGTACGCGCTATGTGCGCGGCCTGCCCGGGGACATCGACGAAGATCCGGAGACCCACAACCTGACCATCACCGTGGAGAACACCACCTCGGGCAAGCTCGAACGCCACGAGCTCGACATGGTGGTGCTCTCGGTGGGGGTCATCCCACCCAAAGACCGTGACAAGATCTCCGGACTGCTCACCCTCTCCAAGACCTCGGACGGCTTCTTCATGGAGTCCCACCCCAAGCTCAAGCCGGTGGACGCGCCCACCCGCGGCGTGCACTTCGCGGGCTTCTGCGAGGCGCCCAAGGACATCAAGGAATCGGTCTGTCAGGCTGGCGCCGCGGCCTCGCGGGTGGGCGCTCTGCTCAACGCCGGCGAGATCAAGATCGAAGCCATCACCAGCGTGATCGACGACGAGAAGTGCAAGAGGTGCGGGATCTGCGCCTCGGTGTGCCCCTATGGCGCCATCACCTGGGAGAAAGGGCAGATCGCGTCCATCGTCGAGGCGGCGTGCGCGGGCTGTGGCAACTGCGGCGCTGCGTGCACCTTCGACGCCATCACCATGCGTCACTTCACCGATGCTCAGTACATGGCCCAGATCCACGCCGTTCTTGCCGAAAAGCCCGAAGAGAAGGTTTTCGGTTTCGCTTGCAACTGGTGCTCCTACGCCGGCGGCGACATGGCTGGGATCTCGCGCATCAAGTACCCGGCCAGCAACCGACTGGTGCGCACGATGTGCTCGGCGCGGGTTTCGGAGAACATGGTCCTCGAGGCCTTCCGCTGCGGCGCCCCTGTGGTGCTGGTCTCCGGGTGCCACTATGCGGACTGCCACTACATCGACGCCAACCGTCAGACCGTCAAGAGGGTCAACAAGGTCTGGGACAAGCTCGAAAAGGCGGGGGTGCGCCCGGAGCGTCTGCAGCTCGAGTGGATCAGCGCCGCCGAAGGACAGAAGTTCGCCAAGGTGATGACCCAGATGGAGGAGCTGCGGCAGAAGGTCACCTCAGAGGAGATCGAGCACGCCATGGAGGCGTTGAAACCGAAGCCGAAGAAGAAGAGACCGGCGAAGAAGCCGGCTGCTGAAGCGGGGGTGTGAGAATGAGCATTCAGCCGTCAGCTCTCAGCATTCAGCTCGGTCCAAGCTCCGAGCTGAAAAGGAGGAGGTAGTGGCCGCTCCAACCCTGGCGTCGTTCAAATGCATGATGTGCGGGCATGAGTACGAGGAGATGGTGGATCCGGAGAAGGATGAGGAGCACTCCTGTCCCAAGTGCCGGTCGAACAGCATCCGGCACTTGAAAAAGAAGAAAGTGAAGGTGAACTAGGATGAAGCTGTCAGCTCTCAGCCTTCAGCATTCAGTTCCGCCGCCCACCCGGATCCGCGATCGCGGGCGGGGACGCCCGCGCTACAAAAAACTGAGCCTATTGTGGCGCGGGCGTC
>CAZCEX010000444.1:0-4143 GCA_964497785.1 uncultured Thermoanaerobaculia bacterium
CAGCAGCGCGACAGCGCTCCAATCCTAGAAGTCGCGGCTACCGGGGTGGATCTCTCCGTTCGCTATGAGGTTCGAGAGGAACACAACCGAGCCCTCGCCAATTGTCCGTGAGAAAATCGCGGGCGCCCCATCCTCACACGAAGCCAGCACATCCGGGTGGGCATCCGGCATCCATTCCGCATCTCACATCCCCCATCTGAGCTACTATCCCCCTATGGGCGACTTCGAACTCGGCTCAGACGTCATAACGCGGGTACGCGAAGCAGTTGACGTCATCGAGGTTGTGTCCGACCACGTGCGTTTGCGCAAACGGGGACGGACCTGGGAAGGTCTGTGCCCTTTTCACGACGAGAAAACGCCGTCGTTCTCGGTCGATCCCGAAAAGGGCCTGTACTTCTGCTTCGGGTGCAGGGCAGGCGGCGATGTCTTCAGGTTCGTCATGGACCGGGAGAACCTCAACTTTCCCGAGGCCGTGGAGATGCTCGCACGCAGGTATGGTGTGGCCCTTCCTGCACGCAGCCCCGAGGCTCGTAAACGTCGTCAGGAGACGGATCGGCTGCGCTCCCTGCTCGAGGAGGCCCAGCACTGGTTTGTCGACCGGTTGGCCGCGCCCGATGCGGCCGGGGCCCGTCGCGAACTCGAGCGGCGTGGTTTTGGCGCCTCGACCTGGCGTGATTTTGGCTTCGGGTGGGCGCCGGACGATTGGCGGCTGCTGATTGACGACATGCGCCGACGCCACCCCGAAGGTGTGCTTGTAAAGGCCGGCCTTGCCGTACAGCCGGAGGCCGGCAAAAACCCGTATGACCGTTTCCGCAAGCGGCTGATGTTTCCCATTCGTGGCCGGGACGGCAGTCTCATCGCGTTCGGCGGGCGTTTGCTCGGGGACGGTGAGCCCAAGTATCTCAACAGCCCGGAGGGACCTCTCTTCAGCAAGCGGTCAACGCTCTTCAACCTCGACCGGGCGCGAGTGCCGATCAGTCGTTCATCCGAGGCTCTTGTAGTTGAGGGCTACTTCGACTGCCTGTCCCTTCACCGGGAGGGCATTACCAATGTGGTTGCCACCCTCGGGACCGCCCTGACGCCGGAGCATGCCCGGACGTTGAAGCGTTTACTGGGAGGTGAGGGCCGGGTCCTGGTGTCATTCGATGCTGATTCGGCCGGCCGCAGAGCAGCGGCGAGCGCGGCGCGGATGCTTCTCGAAGCCGGTGTCGACATGGCCATTGTAACCCTCGAGGGGGGCAAGGACCCCGACGATGTGATCCGGGAGCAGGGCGTCGACGCATTCAAGGAGATGGCGGCGAGTCCCACGGCGCTGCTGGACTTCCTGCTCGAGGACATGCCGAAAAACCCGGCCGAGAGACGTCGCTCCGGATTGGGGCTGGCGCCTCTGGTGTGTGCGGCAACCGACCCCGCCGTGCGGAACAACCTGATCGAGGAGCTGGCTCGGAGGCTCAACCTGAGGCCGCGAGATGTTGAAGGAAGTGGCCGTCAGCCGGATCGTCGGGCGGCCGGTCCTGGGTTGCCTTCGGTGGACCCGGCGCGAGAGGCACTCCAGCCGGGAGAACGCAATCTCGCGATGCTTCTGCTTGAAGGTGGTCCTGAATGCCGGGCGCGTGCCAGGGCGGATCTCGAACCTTCGTTCCTCGTCAATGAACGTGTTCGCGACCTTTTGCGCCTCGCAGCGTCGATCGCAGACGACGATGACCTGGCCGCCTTCGTCATGACGAGCTGTGACAACGAGGCGACGCGGGCTCTTGTGGCGGAGCTTTGCACGCTCGAGCGACCCGATTCGACTGCAGACGCCGCGGACCCCACCTTCCGCATCATTCTCGACCGGCAGCGGCGGGAGCAGGCTCGTGCTCTTCAGGAAGGCATCGAGAAGGCCTCCGTGGACGGAGATCTCGAGCTGTTGGCCCAGCTTCTGGAGCACAAAACAGCTTTGAGTCGAGGCCAGCGCTGAGGCGAAGAGCCGGCCCATTTTGGTCGAATTCGGTCAAAGACCTTGCCATTTTGGTCACCGGGCACCATATTCCCACGATGAGGTGGTGGTCGAGCCTGTCCGGCTCGCCGTTGACCGGGTCTGTGGGGCCCGTCCTTGAAGTCCGATATGAGACACGATGGAAGGAAGTCAAACAGAGTGTTGTTACAACGCTCGGAGTGTGGGTGGACCCGTGTTCGGCGGTGCCACGTCAGGCTGTTGAACCCCACAGATTCCCTCGTCGAACGATCAGGAGGCCCGGTTCGTGCTGATTGAAGAAAAATACCCTGAGATCAACTCGCTTATCCAGGCGGGCAAGGAACGTGGATACATCCTCTACGAGGAGCTTTTCGAAAAGCTGCCGGAAGAGGTCACGGGGATCGCTGAGGATCTCGACGAGATCTATCAGCGGCTCAACGAACTCGACATCGAGGTCATGGAGGCAGATTCCGCCGAGGGCGAGAACGCCTCGGAGCAGAGCAACGCCCAGGACCCGCCGAAGTCTGGCAAGGCCGAAGTGGCCAAGCCGGCGGTACGCCCCGCGGCTGGTCAACTCGAAAAGACCAACGACCCGGTCCGCATGTACCTGCGTGAAATGGGAACAGTCCAGCTCCTCGACCGTGAGGGTGAGGTCAAAATTGCGCGCCGGATCGAGGCCGGGGAGGCCCAGGTCTTCATTGCGTTGTCGAGGGAGATGGGTATCCTCGAGCTTTTCCTGCGTACCAATGAGCAGGCTCGTCGGGAGCGCCGTGGCGTGCGTGAGGTCCTGCAAACAGACGACTCGGCCCTCGACGAGAAAGCCGAAGACCGCGTCGAGGAGGGGCTTCACCTCTTTACCAAGATCCGGGAGCTCGACGAAGAGTCCAAGGAGCTGAAACGAAGGCTTCGGCGTTGCAAAAAGGCCGGAAAAAGGTACCGCGAGCTGTCGGACAAGATCGACGCCAATACCGCCGACATTGCGGTTCTTGTGCGACGCGCAGACTTCACGACGGCAACCCGGAATCGGCTGCTGACCTTTTTTGGCGAGGTAGACCGGATGTTCTCCATTCCGGTCATGACAGTCAACAAGGACCGACGCAAGCTGCAGCAGGAACGCAATGTCGAAAGGCGTCGCTTCTACGCCGATCGGATCAAGCGTTACGAAGAGGAGTTGATCGGGATCGAGGACCGGTTCAAGATTCCTTATGACGATCTCAAGGCCCTTCTGGCCGAGGTTCGCCGTGGTGAAGCGGTGACCGACCTGGCGAAACAAGAGCTCATTGTCGCCAATCTCCGCCTCGTCGTTTCGATCGCAAAGAAATATACCAACAGGGGTCTCCAGTTCCTCGATCTGATTCAGGAGGGCAACATCGGCCTCATGAAGGCCGTCGACAAGTTCGAGTATCGTCGCGGCTACAAGTTCTCGACGTATGCGACCTGGTGGATCCGGCAGGCTATCACTCGGGCGATTGCGGACCAGGCGCGCACGATCAGGATTCCAGTGCACATGATCGAGACCATCAACAAGCTCACACGGACTACGAGGATGCTGGTACAGGAGCTTGGTCGTGAACCGGCTGTCGAGGAGATTGCTGCGCGGATGGAGATGCCGGTTTTTAAGATCCGCAAGATCCACAAGATCTCCCAGGAGCCAATTTCGCTGGAAACGCCGATCGGCGAGGAGGAAGACTCTCACCTTGGCGATTTCATCGAAGACACGGCGTCGGTGTCTCCGATCGAGGCCGTGATCATGCGCACCCTCAAAGACCACACTGATCAGGTCCTCAAGTCGCTGACGCCACGCGAGGAGCAGGTTCTCAAGCTTCGGTTCGGAATCGGGGACGGCACCGAGCATACGCTCGAGGAGGTCGGTCGTACCTTCAACGTCACCCGAGAACGCATCCGCCAGATCGAGTACAAGGCATTGAGGAAGCTTCGCCATCCGACTCGTGCTCAGGTCTTGAAGCCCTTTTCGGACGCGAGTAGTTGATCGAGACTTCATTTTTCTTGATTTCGAGCCGTGTGCCTCAGAATTCTGAGGCGGGTATTCACAGCAATAAACCTTTTACGGTGCTCTGAACTCCATTGTTTTTCAACACAATGCAAGCTCCTGACGGATGTGCCCTTGCTGGACACTGCGCCACGCGTTACCATACCCTCCGGGGCCCATAGCTCAGCGGTTAGAG
>CAZCEX010000445.1:0-4139 GCA_964497785.1 uncultured Thermoanaerobaculia bacterium
CTGCGCACATCAGTGCCGCCGGCGGCGTCGTCCTCCCGGTGGTAGCCGATCTGACCTCGGAGTCGGACCGGAGACGCCTGGTCACCGAGGTCGTCAACGAGTTCGGACCCGTCGACGCAGTCGTCAACAACGTCGGCGGTAACTGCCGGCGGCCCCTGTGGGAGACGTCGGAGTCGGACTGGCAAAGCGTTTTTAACCTCAACCTCATGTGCCACGTCAACCTCACCCGCGAGGTCGTGCCGGCGATGCGGGAGCGCGGCCGCGGAGCACTCATATTCGTCGCCTCGATCTTCGGCCGTGAGGCCGGCGGCCCGACTCTGAGCATCTACAATGCCAGTAAGAGCGCCCTGATCAGCATGGCAAAGACTCTGTCTCTCGAGCTCGCCGCAGACGGTATCCGGGTCAATACCGTCGCCCCTGGATCGATCCGCCACCCCGGCGGAAGCTGGGACAAACGCTGCCGGGAGAACCCCGAGGCCATGCGACAGTTCGTCGCCGACAACATTCCCATGGGGCGGTTCGGCCGTGCCGAAGAGGTTGCGGATGTCATCACCTTCTTGTCGTCTGATCGCGCAAGCTGGGTCACCGGCGCATGCGTCACCATCGACGGGGGACAGTCGCGCTCCTTGATTTGATCTTCGCAGGCGCGATACGCCCGTGGTTCGGAAAATCAACGCAAAGGCGCAAAGGCGCAGAGACGCAAGGATGAAGCACAAGAAAGGCCAAGGAGAAGGGCCGTAAGCCCCAAAGTTCGCGGCTCGACACCTACCCCGTCGGCCGATCACATCGTAATTCGTGCCCGGGAATGACCACACATTGGTAAACGGTCCAGGATGCTCCCTTTTCGTAAACCTTTGCGTCTTTGTGCCTTTGCGCCTTTGCGTTAAATACTGCCGCTGCACCTTTGCGTTAAAAATTGCCGCTACGGTAGCCAGCCCATTGCGCGGTACCACGCCCAGGTCGCCCCGACGCCGTCGGCGAAGGGAGTCTCACCTTGGATGCCGAGCGCTTCGTGCGACTCCGCGGTCTGCTGGGTCCAGTGGCGGGCGAGGATCTCCTTGGACTTGTCGAGGCTCAAAGGCAGCCGCATCCCCAGCAACCGAAGCAGTGAGGCACTGGCGCCGGCTGTCCGGAATACGAGCGGTGGGATCCTGAGCAGCCGGGCCTTGACGCCACCACCATCCGCGATGAGGCGCAACATCTCGTCCATTCGGTAGGGGGACCGCTCGCCAATATGATACGTGCGGCCGGTCTCCGCACCCGCGGCAGCTGCAATCACCGCTTCCACCACGTCGGCGACGAATGCCACCGTAATCCAACGCTCACCAGACGGCATGGCCAGCATCCCGCGCGACGCGAGACGGAAGAACTCGAAGATATCGGTATCGCGAGGGCCGTATATCGCCGGCGGCCGCACGATGGCCCACGAACCGGTGAAGTCGCGGACCTCGCCTTCCGCCGCGAGCTTGGAACGACCGTAGGCCGAAATCGGGCACGGCACTGCATCGGGCTCGAGGCCCCTGGCGGTCGACGAGGGCCCCACCGCTGCCTGGGACGACACGTAGATCAACCGGGCGCCCGGAGAGTTCCCCTTGACTGCACCGATGACTCTGGCTGTCCCGTCACGATTGCCGGTCAGAAACTCGGCCTCGTTCTTTCCGCGCAGCACACCCGCCACGTGAATTACGGTGCCGGCGCCACAAACCAGCTCGGCGAGGGCCTCCTCATTCTCGAGCGAACCGACGATCCACTCCACCCGTCTGCCGAGGATCCACCGTGGCGCCGTTGCACTGCGCACCAAGACCCGGGGCCGGATCCCAGCGGCACACAGGGTGTCGACGAGATGAGAGCCGACAAAACCCGTACCACCGGTGACCGCAATCGGTTGTTTGAGCTTATCGAGCCAGTCGATAATGGCTTTGGGGGGAACAAGCGGCCTGGTATCGGACCACAGGATATCGATCGTGTCACGCACCATCGGCGCTCTCCGGGAAGATGTCAGGCATCGATACCAATATACTCCGCCCACGACTTCGAGGTCTCCCACACACGCACCTTCTCGAGTTCGAGACCCTCGGGCACCTCGTAGCGGCCGCCGGAGGAGGTTTCTACCCAGCCGTCCTCAGCGAGTCGAGCGGCAATACGGTCGTAGAGCCACCGCGCCAGCACCTCGGTCGTGGGGTCCTCACCGTCGAAGAGCAGAACCCGGTCGCCAACCGTTTCGAGCCCGCTCCGGTAGGGATCCTCCGAGTTCAGGGCCATGGCATGATCGAGGCGTTCGACAAGATCGACGACGAGCATCTTGAGGGCCTTGTAGTCGCACACCATGTCGTTGTCGTCCAACACCCGCCCGCGCGCCACGACCTCGATGCGCAGACTGTGGCCGTGCGGAAAGCGGCACTTTTCCGGATGTTTCGACAACCGGTGGCCGTATTCAACCTCAAACGTCTTTGCAATTCTGAAGTAACCCATCGTTCAAACCCCGCGACCGCCTCCGAAGAGGTCGAGATGCAGCCGCGGAGTGTAACGGAAGCCATGCTCGCCGCACAAGCCGGCAACGGTCGGCGCCCGCTCGGCCACCTCCTCCGCGGAACGCCCTTCGGCCATCAGAAGCACTCTCCACGGTTCGACGGGTGCAAGCTCGTTGAGGATGTGCAGGATGTCCGGCATGTCGCCACCGTCGCGAATGACGAACTTGAGCTGGTGATCGGGGAAGCGGCCGAGCAGGTCCCGCAACAACGTCAGATCCGCACGCAGCCGCCGGTGGCGTCCGGACCACCTGCCAACCGGGTCCGAGTTCGCAGTCTTTGGTGAGACCGACAGCAGGTCACAGTGGAACCGTGGGGCCACCGTGCCGGCTGTTTCCACCGTGATGTGAAAGCCCGCACCGGAGAGGGCTTGAGTGAGTGCGCCGATCTCACGCTGCAACAGGGGTTCCCCGCCAGTCACGACGACGTGCCTGAGCCCCGACAGCTGTGCGGCTTCGAGGATGTCGGCGACCGGCCGACGGTCTCCTTCGGGCGCCCAGGAGGTGTAGACCGTGTCGCACCAGGAGCATCGAAGATTGCACCCGGACGTGCGAATGAAGAACGAGGGCGTTCCCAGAAGAACTCCCTCGCCTTGCAGGCTGCTGAAGACTTCGGCGATGAACATAACCCAGGATAACGGGTCTCCATCACACCGTTTCAATAATCAGGACTCGAACCCTGTACCATCTTTTGCAATGCTGTTGCCGATCGCCATTTTCACCGAAGCCACTCTGGTCGGTCTCACCTTGTGGGCGACGCTCAAGAACAACCATAGGCTCGAGTGGTTCGCCAAGCCGGCTGCCTCGCTAGTATTCCTCTGCGTCGGCATCATGCGATGGGAACAAGGCTCCACCTTCGACTCGCTGATGATTCTCGGCCTCGGCCTCGGTTTAGCCGGCGATCTGCTGCTGATCGAGAATCGCACTTTTCGCCTCGGTCTTTTGTTTTTCCTAGCCGGGCACGTCGCCACCATTGCAGCCTTCTCCTGCGCGTTGCCGTGGACCTCGTGGCCGCGCTGGCTGGTGGCCCCTCTCGGCCTCGCAGGGCTCGCCGTCGGCCGCTGGCTCTGGCCCCATACCGGCCGGATGAAGGGGCCTGTGACAACCTACGTCGCCGTGATCACCGTGCTGATGTGGGGTGGCATAGCGGTCTCCGCCGCCCACACGCTGCCGATCACCGCAGCCATGGGGGCGATCCTCTTCGCCCTATCCGACCTCGCGGTCGCCCGCAATCGATTCGTCGTGGAAAGCTTTCTCAATCGGGCCATTGGTCTGCCCCTCTATTACACCGGCCAGCTCTTGCTGGCGTGGACTGTGGGGACGTTGTAGGCCGCCCTCCCGCCCGGATGCCGTGAGGCCGATAACGACAACGTTAACGGGCTCGGGCTCGGGAAAGACCCTTTCGGCCGGCGATTCATCCACCTGATACTGGAGGGACGCCTTCAGATCAGTGTCTCTGGTGTACCCTTCCCCAGGCTCCGCGGAGCGAAATCGATTCGACAGGAGTGGCCCATGCACCGCCTCATCGTCCCAATCGCCATCTGCCTTCTCCTCCCCTGTTCCCTCTTCGCCGACAGTGAGTGGGGACGTCACACCGAGAGCGGCGAGTGGG
>CAZCEX010000446.1:0-4124 GCA_964497785.1 uncultured Thermoanaerobaculia bacterium
CTCGAGAAACGAAATCACCGTTCTTGTCGACTCGGAGGTCCGGGTCTCCACAAAGGTCGCCGAGTGTGTCTGTTAAGATGGCTCAGGAAAGGCCTAAGAACGGTTGGGTCAAACGCATCAAAGGGGGCGGATTATGAGATCAGGAATCGTTGTTGTGATCGTGGCGGTTGTTTTTGCGAGTGCGGCGCCAGGCGTGGCGCTGAGCCCATATCCCTACGAGCTGCAGAAAAAGCTCGTGCATACGATCGCAGACAACCCCTTCGTGAGCGTGGGGGAGGTTTACGAAGATGATTCGGGGGTCTACCGCATCGACGTGACCTGCACAACGGCGGATACGGGACAGGGGCTCGCCTTCATTCTCAACAAGGAGTACGAGTTTGGCCCGGGCATCACTGTGACCGTGCTCGACGAACAGGGGAACCCGATCGAGGTGGACGAGTCGTCCCTGAGCGGTGATCCAGTCGAAGAAACAGAGCAGTTGATCCAGCAGGCGCTCCAGTACAACCGCCTCCTCGTTTCTTTGCCCGGTGGCGGCTTTACCGCGGACATCTTCGTGGAGGTCAGTGCCGAGGCTGTCCAGTTCTACAATGACGACCTCACGGACTACTACAGCAACAGCAGCTTCCTCTCTGTAGATGTGTTCAGCGAGGTGTGCAAAAACACCTTCTTCGACGGCGCCGTTGTCGTCGACTATGCCGGCGCCCCAAAGGTCCCGAGGGGAGGCCACATCGACGGTTTCGTGCCGGCGGCCGCCCATACGCCGGGTCGATTCGACTCGATCTGGACGACCGATCTCTGGATCTACCGCGAGCAGGCGACGACACTGCAGCTCTGGTACAACGAAGAGGGCGGCGATGCCGCTGCTGCACCCACCGCCACGATCAGCCTCGACGAGGGGGTAGTCCACCTCAAAGATGTGGTGGCGACGCTTTTCGCAGCCCAAGGGCACGGCAGCATCTCGTACCTCGCCGATGCCCCTGTGAGCGTCGTGAGCCGTACATCGACGGAGGCTGAGGGCGGCGGCACGTACGCCCAGGTCATTCCTGGTGTGTCTGCTTCTGATGCCGCCGCACCGATCATTGGGAACGACGGCACCGTAAAGGTGTTGGTGAGCCAGCGTGAAGGATTCAGGGCGAATCTCGGGCTGGTCAATACCACCGCGGACCCGGTCACCGTTCAGGTCGACATCCTCACTGGCGACGGCAGTCCAGCGCCTGGAGATTCGTCGTTCTCGGTCGATCTGGCGCCATGGGGCACGACGCAGGTCAACGACGTCCTGGCGCGACTCGAATCCGGCCAACTTGAAGGGCTGGTCATCAATGCCCGGGCCGTCTCCGGCGGAGGCAAGATCATCGCCTACCTCTCGGAGGTCGACAACTCGACCAATGACCCGTCCTACCAGGAGGCTTTTCAGTTCTGACACGAAGCGAAAGGCGCGAAGTGTCAGACGTTGAAAGACCTCTCGTTCAGGGGAAGGGGAAGCAGGTCACCCCTGCGGGATGGGTCTATCGGTTCGAGGAGCTTCTTCTTGAGATCCTTCGAGAAAAGGCCTTCAAAATCGATTTTCTCTACCGACCCGGTTCTGCCTAACTCATTCCTGTGGATCACCTCCAGAACCAGGTCGGTCACCATGTGGCCTACCGGCATCAGGGTTTTCTCCCCGATGAGCTGAACGTCATCGCTGAAGCTGCCGTCCTCGAGGCGAACGTTGATCGCTCATCTCATGCTCTCTTTCTTCTGCCTTCTCGCCGGTATTTGACGGGCAGTCCTCCTTTTCGATGGGCGCCGTCACGCTGGACCCTTCCAACCCCAATAGGGTATGGGTTGGCACCGGCGAAAACAACGCCCAGTCCAATGTAGACTGTATTTCGTCCCGAATTCAGAACTCCTGGAGGATTGATGGAACACGAAGCCAAGGGAGCGATCAAGGGCCTGCCGGAGAATGCGCGCCGCCCGTTAGAGGCCGGCGAGACCTATATCCCAGTCGTACCCGCGGAAACGGGCGTGGCCGAGGTGACCATGAGGTCGGTCTTCATGGGTCTGATCTTCTGCGCAATCTTCTCGATGGCTGCAGCCTACCTGGCGCTCAAGGTCGGGCAGGGCATCGAAGCCGCAATTCCCATCGCCATCCTCGCGATCGGCCTCTCTCCTCTCTTCAGCCGCCGCAGTACTTTGCTGGAAAACGTCATCATCCAGTCGATCGGCGCCAACTCCTCGCATGTGGTGTCGGGAGCGGTATTCACCATCCCGGCGCTTTACATGCTGGCTGCCGATGGGAGTTTCGGCGTTGCCACTCCGACCGTGTGGCAGGTGATCGCGGTCTCATTCCTCGGGGGCTGCCTCGGCATCCTCTTCATCATCCCATTGCGATACCACTTCATGGTCGAGATGCACGGACGTCTCCCTTGGCCCGAAGGCACGGCGACGACCGAGATCCTGCTCTCAGGCGAGCAGGTTGGCGGACAGGCGAAGATCCTGGCCCTCGCCGCAGGCCTCGGCGCTCTTTACGACGGCATCGTGACCAGCCTTCACGGCATGGCGGAGGGGATCTCCTTCCAGGCCGTCGGTCTCGGCAACCTCCTGTCTCGACATTTCATGACTCTGAAGGTCCTCAACAACGCAGCCATCATCGGCATCGGCTATATCGTCGGCATTCGTTATGCCGCCATCATCTGTGCGGGTTCTTTCTTGTCCTACTTCGTACTCGTACCCATCGTGCACGCGATCGGCTCCAGCCTCGAGACGGTGCTTGCACCGGGAACGATTCTCATTTCGGACATGACCCAGGACGAGGTCTTCCGCGCCTACGTACGCATCATCGGTGTCGGCGGCATCGCCGGCGCCGGCATCCTCGGAATCCTTTCATCTATGCCTTCGATGATCCGTTCCATCGGAGCCAATCTCGTCGGCATGAAGAGTCAGGACACCCGGGCAGTGGAAGAGGTACCACGAATCGACCGCTCCCTGAGCGGCACGTTCGCGATCGGCGGCCTGGTCTTCTTCGCCCTGCTCGCTTTCACCTTCTTCTCCTTCGGCCTCGATCTCGACAACTCCTTCGGTTACGCCCTGGTCAGTACCCTGCTGGTCATGGTCATTGCCTTCCTCTTCGCGCCAGTCGCCGCCCGGGCGATCGCCATCGTCGGCACCAACCCGGTCTCCGGCATGACCATGCTGACCCTGATCATCACCGGCTTTGTACTCCTCAAGATGGGGCTCACCGGCGGCAAAGGCATGTTCGTCACCATGATGGTCGGCGGTGTGGTGTGTACAGCCCTCGCCGCCTCCGGCGCCCTCGCCTCCGACCTCAAGGTCGGCTACTGGATTGGCGCAACCCCGAGGCGGCAACTCGCGCTCAAGTTCCTCGGAACGGCGGTCGCCGCGATCTTCTGCGGACTCGCCCTGTGGGTCATGGCTCAGGCCGACCCGGGTCAAGGGTTCGGATCGAGCGCCATCCCAGCGCCGCAGGCCTCGGCAATGAAGGAGATCCTGATCGGCATCTTCGGCGCCTCCTCATCGGCTTTACAGTGGTATCTCTTTGGCGTCGGCGTCTTGCTGTCCCTCATTCTGCGCATGGCTGGGGTCCCGCCGCTGGCCTTTGCGCTCGGCATGTACCTGCCGATGGAGCTCAACACGCCCGTATTGCTCGGCGGCATCCTTTCTTGGTTCGTCGCCCGCCGAAAAGACAGCGACTCCGATGAAACGGTCAAGGCACGCACCGATCGCGGCGTACTCGTCGCCTCGGGCCTGATGGCAGGTGGCGCCATCATGGGAGTCATCGACGCCATCGCCAATGCGATCATCAAGGCCTCCGCCGGCAGCACCGCGCCGAAGGACGTCATCCACGTCCTCTCCGATCACGCGTTCGAAGGGGCGCCGGGTGAGTATTTGGGCATTCTGGGGCTCGCATTGCTGTGCTCGTTCATCGTGATCTTTGCGAGGAAGGCGAAGGCGTGACCAGGACATTTTCTTGAGCTTTTTCTGTCAGGAGCTCCTCAACCGAGGCCACTTCTGAGAAAAAGTTCAATAAAATGTATGATTTAGGACGCAATAGAAGACTGGTAAAACGCGGGTCAAGACGTGTTAAATCACGAGTACTCCTCTTAATTGACGGCATTTGAGTAATT
>CAZCEX010000447.1:0-4113 GCA_964497785.1 uncultured Thermoanaerobaculia bacterium
GCTCGCGCATGGTGACGGCTCTCCCGGCCCGACGAGGCTCAGAGCGACGAGGACGGTGGTCAGCAGCCGGCTTCGCATGGTCTACGAGAACGATGATAACGGAAGCGATCCGCGGCAGGTGACGGGTTAAAGGGTCAGTACCTCCAAACAAGGATTCCAGGTTTGCGGACCTTGCGGAAGTTCGGAGGTCATTTCCCTGCGCCTGGATGATCAGTGCCACGCCAAGCGTGATTTCATACCTGTCGTCGGCATTCACTGCGACCCCGACCACCACGCCCGCCTACTGACCGTGCCATAATGAGAACGAAGAGTCAGGTGTTGCACATTGTCCCTCTCAGTTGGTGACCGACTCGGGCGCTACGAGGTGCTGGGCCCCATCGGGGCCGGTGGCATGGGTGAGGTGTGGCAGGCCCGCGACAACGAACTCGGGCGCGACGTCGCCATCAAGGTCCTGCCTGAGGAGATGGCCGTAGACCCACGGCGCATCGAACGCTTCCGTCGTGAGGCGCGAGCGCTGGCTGCCCTGTCTCACCCGCACCTGCTCGAGGTCTACGATGTCGGCGCCACCAACGGCCTCGACTACGTTGTCACCGAATTACTCGAGGGTGACACGCTGCGCGAACTGGTTCCGCCCTCGGGCCTGCCCTGGAAGAAGGTGTGTGAACTCGGCTCGGCGGTGGCCGATGGCCTCGCCGCCGCCCATGACAAGGGCATCGTGCACCGCGATCTCAAACCGGAAAATGTCTTCGTCACCACCGACGGTAGGGTCAAGATCCTCGACTTCGGCCTCGCGAGGTTCGATGAGGAGCTGATTGCAGGCGAAGAGACAGTCTCCGTCACTCCGACACTTACTGAAGAAGGCACTGTGCTGGGCACGATGGGCTACATGGCGCCGGAACAGCTCAGGGGCCGTCCCGCAGACGCGCGCTCGGACGTCTTCTCTTTCGGCTGCGTGCTCTACGAGATGGCCTCGGGAAGGCGCGCATTCAACGGCGACACCGCTGCCGAGGTGATGGCGGCGATTCTCAAGGAAGCGCCGAATGAGCTTGCCTCCTCGGGGGCGCAGACGCCCGAGGAACTGGCGCGCACGATCCACCGTTGCCTCGAAAAACGGCCCGAGGCGCGCTTCCAATCTGCGTCCGACCTGGCCTACAGCCTGCGCAGCATTGGCTCGGGCCCCGAGGCGCCGGTGATGGCAACCACGGATTCGGGCGGCATCGGTCGCAAACGACCGTGGTTGGGTGCCGGCGTGGCGGCACTTCTGGTGATGATCGCGGCCGTCATCGGGTGGCAGGCGCTCGGCGGGCGCGACCATGAGCAACTCTCCCCCGAGGCGACCCTCGGCCCCAACCGAATCGCCATCGTGCCGTTCACCAACCGCACGGGGGATCCTTCCCTCGACAACCTCGTCGCCCTCACCACCAACCGCATTACTCAGGGCCTGGTCGGCCTTGACGAGATCGAGATGGCGCCGGCCAGCGTGGTCTCGGCCGCCAGTGCCGGAGTGGACCCCGCAACGCTTGTCAGGGAGGTGGCGAAGAGCACCGGCTCGGGCCTCGTGCTCACCGGTGAATGGAACGCGGTGGGCGTGGACATCGAGCTCCAGGCAACGTCGGAGGACGCACAACACGGCTCGGTCGTGCACTCATTCGATCCCATCACAGTCAATCCCGACGCCCCGCAAGAGGCGATCAACACCCTGCGCGACTGGGTCCTCATGGCGGTGCAAGACCACGTGCACCCGTTTATTGCCTGGGGTGCGGGGGATCGTTTCCCCGCATATGACGCGTACTTGGCATACCGGCGGTACTTCGAGGAGTTCGAGGCCAAGGGGACGGCGGCAGCGGTGCACTTCTTTCGTGCCGTTGATCTCGACCCCGACTTCGTGCGACCACGGATTCAGGTCGGATCGATGTGGATGCCCGACCTGCTGCCCGACATCCACGACCGCATCATCCTGTTCTTCGAGCCTGCACGTGAGGCGCGGCTCACCGTGCGTCAACAGCAGCAGGTGGCGATGATCGACGCCCGTCTGGAGGGCCGCTGGGAAGACGCCTACCGTCTTGCATACGGCGATCTGAAACGAGATCCGGAGGATTCCTACCAACGCTCGGTCTTCATCGCTTCTGCTCTCTGGGCCAACCGTCCTCTGGCCGCCGTCGAGGCTGCTCAGAAGCTCGAGTGGGACTCGATCGACCCGCTCTTTCCGAGTGCGGGCAGATACATGGAGGCCCACCGGGTGGCCCTTGCGCTGCACCTCCTGGGCCGCCACGAGGAGGAGCTCGCCCTGGCGCGGCAGCAGCTCGCCGCCGGGCCGATTAAGACCATCGGCAGCTCCACCAGATCCGATGAGCTGCGGGCACTCGCCGCTCTCGGGCGGGTCGATCAGATCGACGTGGTCATCACGGTCGTAGACCTCGAACAGGACGTCCTGACGCCGGACTGGAGGGAGATGACAGCCGCTGCACGGGAGCTGCGGGCGCACGGCTTTGCCGAGGCGGCACAAGCTCTGGCCGACCGGGCGGTCGCGGAGACGGAGGACCTGGCCTCCGAGTCTTCGAGCTGCGGGTGGTGCCGCGCTTTCGCACTCAAGGAGGCACGCCGCTTCGAGGAGGCGCGCGCCTCTCTTGGGCGGCTGGTCGCCGCCGACTCCGAGGACCGCGATCTCATCGCTGCTCTCGGAGTGTGCACGGCACGCCTCGGCGACCGGGCAACGGCGCTGGAGCTGGCTGCCCGGCTCGAGGAGCTCGGAGACGCCACCGGCGAGACCGGCGTGCCTTACCAGTGGCGTGGACAGACGCTGTATCGCCGCGCCTGCATTGCTGCCAACCTCGGTGACCGCGACCGGGCCCTCGATCTCCTGCGACGCAGTGTGCTCGAGGGCTACAACAACTGGGCCGGCATGCACTGCGACCCCGACCTCGAGACTCTGTGGCACGACCCTGGATTTCAAGAAATTCTCAAACCCAGGGGGTGAGGAATCCGGCAACGAGCCCGTTTGGGGTGCGGACTCAGGATCAGCGACGGGTTCAGCGACAGGAATCCACCGCTTGCCAGGGCGTAGTCCGGAGCGAAGCGGAGGTTGAAACCTGGTCACCGCCACAGATTCGGTAACGGCCTCCCCCTACGGTCTCATTCGAGCGCGATGAGGGCTGATGGCCGGGGTTCTTTATCGAGCGGCCATCTGCGAGCTGGCATCGCCTGGGGTCAATTCGACCAGGCGCTCAGATCCCCTGACTCGAAACCGTCGGCAAACAACAACCTGTTCTGAACCACGCTGAAGACCACGAACTCCGCCGGCCGCACCGGCGCGAAAGCGACCAGCATTATGGTACGTCCCTCATCGAGGTCGGTTTGGGTCATCGTGCTGGCGTCGCATCGTGCGAAGTAGGCTTCAGCCGGCTGCGCCCCTTGAAACCACCCCAGCACGAACCGGTCATGAAGAAAAGCGATGATGTCGCCCTCGAGTTCGGCCCACAGCGCGGCGTCGTTGGGCTCGAATACCGCCCACTCGGTGCCTTCTTGAATCGACTCCTCGAGAAAAAGCCTCATGCGGCGCACCGCCACATAAACCCACTCGGGATTTGTGGCGATGGTTCGCGCCCCCCAGACGAGGATGCCTTGTGCAGGGAAGAACCGGATGGCGTTGATGCCCAGCGGATTGAGGAGATCCTGGTCCGCATCGCTGACGCTGACGCTCACCCCAACCGCGGTGGCGATGGGGCCCACCGGGGAGTCCGGAATCTCGGTGCTCGCATACATCCCCGCCACCAGGCCGCTTGGCGGCAACCACAATAGCTCGCCGGCGGGGGCGGCCTCGACCCACGGGAAGTAAAGCGCGGCGAAGCCGTCGCTGGAGGCCAGGCCTGCGCGCTGATCGATCACTGTCACCACATCGGTTTCTACGGCGGGATCCAGCAATGCCATCCTGTCGCCTGCGTTCTCGCAATGGTTGATCATGGCGACCTGCACACCCTGCGAGCTACATCCGGGGATTGCCACCACCCCGACCTCGTCCACATCGAGAAGGGCTTGAAGTCCGGTGCGGGGCCCGGGCCCGCCGTCGATGCCGATGAACGAAGCATCGTCACCGGCCGCCACACGAACGACATA
>CAZCEX010000448.1:0-4105 GCA_964497785.1 uncultured Thermoanaerobaculia bacterium
GGAGGGTGTAGGGCATTGATGGGGGATGGATTTCGGAGGGTCGTTTGAGGTCGTTTTTCGACGGATTCGAAGGCTCATACTGGTGGTATGGGTCGAGAATACGCCGAAAAAGGGGCCAAACGACACCCGAATGGCGCCGCTGATTCAATGTCCTACACCCTCCTAGCCCGCTGCGGGTAAGAAACGCCTGCTGAAGTCAGGGTGGCGATGTATGATCGGCGGGTGAATGCCGAAGCTGCTCCGAATATCGAAATCCGCGTCGTACGCCTTCCCCATGCCGACGGAATCAACCTTCCCGCCTATGCGACGAGCGGAGCGTCTGGCGCCGATGTGCGATCGGCAGAGCCCGGTGCGGTGAGCGTAGCCCCCGGGGAACGTGCCTCCCTGGCAACCGGATTGGTATTGGAGATTCCTCCGGGCTGGGAGGTCCAGGTGCGCCCGCGGTCGGGGCTCGCCTGGAAGAAGGGGCTGACGGTCGTCAACGCGCCGGGAACGATCGATGCCGATTATCGAGGGGAGGTTCGCATCCTCGTCGTCAACCTCGGATCCGACCCAGTGACGGTGGAGAGGGGCGAGAGGATCGCTCAGCTGGTTCTCGCGCCGGTGACTCAAGCCACCTACCGTGAGGTCGAGCGACTGAGCGAGACTCGCCGTGGCGCCGGTGGTTTCGGCTCCACCGGGAGTGCGTAGGCATGGAGGTCATCGTTTTGGCGTCGGGGTCTTCCGGCAACTCGGTTCTTGTCCGCGCTGCGGGTGTCTCGGTTCTCGTCGATGCGGGCGTGTCGCGCCTTCAGATCAGGAAACGCCTGGAGCAGTTCAACGTGTCGGTCGACGACCTGGACGGTGTGCTGATCACGCACGAGCATTCGGATCATATTCGAGGCCTCGACGTGCTTTCGCGGCATCACCCGATGCCGGTCTGGGCGAGCGCCGGAACCTGGTCTCGATTGCCTATTCGTTGTTCGAACGGCGGCGAGCTGAGCACCGGTCGGGAGCTGGCCGTCGGCGGCCTTTCGATCCTCCCGGTGGCAACCTCTCACGACGCTGCAGAGCCGGTCGGTTTCGTTTTCGATGACGGTGATATAAGGGTCGGGGTGTGTACCGACACCGGTGTCGTGACCCACCTTTTGGAACGGCGCCTGACCGGGGTCGACATCCTGCTCATCGAGACGAACCACGACGCGGACATGCTGCGCCATGGCCCCTACCCGTGGTCGTTGAAGCAGCGAATCGCCTCCAGGCATGGTCATCTCGCCAATCACCAGACCGAAGAGGTCGTTTCCCGCGTAGGCGCCGCAAATCTCCGGTGTGCGGTCGGCCTGCACCTGTCGGCCGAAAACAACGCTGCGAGCCTCGCCCATGAGGCCCTCCGACGCGCCGTTCCAGATTCGATTCCTGTCGATGTCGTGACTCGCAGCGAGATGCTGCGGATCGCGCTCGATCACGACGGGGGAGTGTTACTCGAGAAGAGGGCGGTACCGGGGAAATCATAGGGGAAAGCTCCGCAGGTGATACAGAGTTTGGGTGGTTTCGTGAGCTTTCCCCTATGATTTCCATCAAATCGGAATTCCTGGTTTCTTTCTTGGATGTAGATGCATGTCCATGAGGATTATTCAGGGCAGAGGCACCGACACCTCATCGATAGAGTGTGGCCGTCAGGCCTCTGCTCTGAAGAATCCTATCCCCCAGAGATGTCGCGCTCTGCCTCTTCCGGTGGGGGTGTCTGGCTATCGAGATCGTCCAGGAAGCCGTGCGGTAGGGAGACCTTTTGGGTGCCGGCTCGTTTGCCACGGCGAAAGAGGTGAGAGTTTTCCGGGTAGGGTTCATCACGATCGATCACGGACAGGGCTTCCTCGAGCTCTTCGAGGCTACGTATCCTCATGAGTCTGTCCCGTAGCGCGGAGGAGTTACTGAAGCCGCGTGTGTACCAACCGCTGTGCTTGCGAAAGGCCAGTATGGCCTGATGCCCGCCGAACCAGTCCTCGAGCAGTTGTGCGTGCTCGATCATGATTTCGGCGACCTCGCCGAAGGTCGGTTGCGGTGGGGTGGGATCTCCATTGAGGACTGCAGCGAGGTCGCGAAAAATCCAGGGCCGTCCGAGGCATCCGCGGCCGATGGCAACGCCGGCACAACCTGTCTCGCGAACCATACGGAGGGCGTCATCGGCGACCCAGATGTCGCCGTTCCCGAAGACTGGGATACTGAGACTACTCGCCAGCTCTGCGATCAGCTCCCAACGAGCGCGGCCATCGTACAGTTGGGCGGCTGTGCGTGCGTGGAGGGTGACGGCCGCGCATCCCTCTTCCTGGGCGATGTTCCCGGCCTCCCGGAAAGTCATGAGCGTGTCATCGATGCCAGCTCGAATCTTGATCGTGACCGGGATCTCCCCGGCATGGCTGACCGCAGCATGGATGATGGCGCGCAGGAGCGCCGGACGCGCCGGGATGGCAGCGCCGCCCCCTTTTCTGGTCACCTTGCGAACGGGGCAACCGAAGTTCAGATCGATGTGGTCGACATTGGCCTCATCGACCAGACGTTGCACGGCGAGGCCCACGTAGTGGGGGTCTACTCCGTAGAGCTGCAGGCTGCGAGGTGATTCGGCGGGGCCAAATGCGGCCAGCTTGAGCGTTTTCTCCCGCCCCTCGACGAGAGGCCGTGCGGTGATCATCTCCGAAATGAAGAGTCCGGCGCCATATCGGCGGCACAGTGCACGAAAAGGATAGTTCGTCACTCCTGCCATCGGCGCCAAAACGACCGGGGGACAAACGGAGATCTGCCCGAGGCACACCGCCTCCGGGTTGGGCGGCTGCAGTGAGGTCACCCGAGCTTCTTCAGGGCCGGCAATATCTTCAGTCGTTCTCAGGTGGCCAGAGGATCGGCCGGGCCTGGCCACGGGCGCCCTACTTCAGTAGATTCTGGAGATAGGTCGATACCAGTACCACACCGAACCCGGTTCCACCGACCGACTGTCCGTTGTGCTCCTTTTCGAGGTAACCCACGCCGGCGATATCGAAGTGCGCCCAGGAGACCTTTTCAGGGACGAACTGCTTCAAGAAGGCGCCTGCGGTGACGGCGCCACCCCAGCGGCTGCCGGCGTTCTTCATGTCGGCCCACTCGCTCTTGAGATAGCCGAAGTACTCGTCGAACAGAGGCAGGGGCCACACGCGTTCGCCGGAGTCTTCGCCGATTTTGACCAGCTGGTCGATGAGCTCGGTGTCGTTCCCCATGATGCCTGCGCATTCGTGGCCGAGGGCGACCACACACGCGCCGGTGAGCGTCGCAAAGTCCAGGACGACGTCCGGGTTGAATCGAGCGGAGTAGTGGAGCGCGTCGGCGAGCAGCAGACGACCCTCCGCGTCGGTGTTGTCGATCTCGATGGTCTTTCCGTTGGCTGCGGTGATGATGTCTCCGGGCTTTATAGCCGAGCCCGAGGGCATATTCTCCGCTGTAGGAATCAGTCCAACTACCTTGATGGGCAGCTCGAGAGCGGCGACGGCGCGCATGACGCCCATGACGGTGGCCGCGCCGCACATGTCGTACTTCATCCAGCCCATGCCAGCCGACGGTTTGATGGAAATTCCACCGGAGTCGAAGGTGACTCCCTTGCCGACGATGACGACTGATTTTTTTGGTTTTTTGGGCCGGTGCTCGATGACGATCATCTTGGGTTCTTCGACCGAACCCTGAGCCACTGCGAGGATGCCCCCGCACTTCTCCTTCTGGAGCTCTTTCAAACCCAGAATGGTGACCCGGAGATTGCCGACCTCTTCAGCCATGTCCCTGGCTGCCGAGGCCAGTGCCTCGGGGGTGAGGTCGTTGCCCGGACGGTTGGCGAGATCACGGGCGAAGTAGACTGACTCGCGATACATGCGTACCGTCTTGAGGCGGTCGCTCAGCTCTTCTTCGGTTTCCCCTTTCTCGGTCCTGAACCCACAGTTTGGGCAGAAGTTAGATTCGTCTGTGATCTCAGTTCCACATGATCTGCACGACATAACATGCTATTTCGCTAGCGATATTATGAAGGTTTTGGTCATATGACTATCACCTAGAAGTAGTTAATTCACGGAAGAACCGCGATTACAAAGTAGAGGGTTGGTTTTAAACC
>CAZCEX010000449.1:0-4100 GCA_964497785.1 uncultured Thermoanaerobaculia bacterium
ATTCATGAGCTGGCTGAGGGCGAGGGGCTCGACCTCAACAACGCCAAAGTAGAGAATCTCGGGTGGGACCCCTTCCGGGTTGCCTTCGACCGTAGGAACCGCCTTGTGCTCGTCCGTGACCACAACCGGCGTCTGGCCGTTTACTCCCTTGAGCTGTACGACGACAGACCCCCAGAACTCGAGACTATCGCCGACATCGAACTACCAGAGGGCTCGGGCATGGGCCCCCTCGTGCTCGATCCCGACCTGGGACTTGCCATCGCCGGCAACGCCCCGGTCCAGTACCTGCCGCCGACTATCGAGCTGATCGCCGACACCGACCAGGACGGATTGCCCGAGATCGTCGAGTACCTGCAGCCTCTCGGCACGCCCATGGCGCCCGAGATCGACGGAATCGCGCCGCCCCTTCTCGCCACCATTCGTGCCCACCTGCTCGGCGTGCCCGAAGGCACTGATCAGATCACCGTCAGAGTTGAAGGTCTCGCCCCGGGAGGCACAGCCCTTCCCAACCGTCCCGAGCCCTTCTTACCCTCGACGACCCTCGTCACCCTGCAGCGGCCGCCCGGCCTTCCGCTCGACGATCCGGGCCGGCACACCTTCACAGCAACCCGGCCCATCCTGCTCATCGCCGATGAGAGGGCGCGCACGGACTACTGGTCAAACCTGACTGATGACCAGCGAACCAGGCTTACCGCCGACGACGAGGACAACGCCGTCTATGCGTTGTGCCGAAACTGCGACCGGGCGTCTCTGAACATCCCTGAGGGCTTCGCCGCTACGCATCCAGACTCGACTCCGGCCTATCCGCTCCTGGGCTCCGAGCCCATCGAAATCGCTTCGGCGGGCGCCCTGCGATTCACCGTCGAACCCCCTGATTCCGATTGGCTCGGGCTGCTCGCCAGCAACGACCAGCTGCCCACCGGCCAGGTCGCCTCCGTTGCGTGGGGTCCGTCGCCTGCTGTGAAGATCAACCAGGTGATCGGCGTGCGCGCCGCAGGGGCGCCAGAGGTCGAGCTGTCCTCGGGCGCACTCTCCATGTCTCGCACCGACCTCGACATCACCGCCCCTGGAATGGACTTATCGGTTGGCAGGACCTACACCTCGGGCGGCATCCAGTACGGTCTCTTCGGTTGGGGCTGGCAGCTCGCCGGCCTTGACCGCTTGCGCCCCAACCCTGACGGCACCGTCGACCTCTTCACCTCCGGCGGGGAACGCTTCGTCTTTGGAAACACCATCGGGCACCCGAACCAGACGCAGAACACCCTGACCGCCCTCGGATATCCCGGCGAGCTCAAGCAAAAGGCCGACGGCTCCTGGTTCTTGCTCTACCCCGGCCTCTCCTACACCCAATACAACAGCGACGGCTACCCGACCCAGCATCGCGATCGCTTCCGCCTCTCCGAGGACGCCGGCTCTGGGCTGCAGTACAGCTGGTTCGCCGACGGCACCCTTGCCGCCATCCGCCAGGTCAACGGCGAGCACAGCGAGGACATCCACCCGCGTAGCATCACCTTCACCTACAAAGAGGACGCCGAGGGCAGGTCAATCGGCCTGATCAAAGACGCCGAGGACTCCACCGGGCGCACCTATCATTACAACCATGACGACCACGGACGCCTCACCGATGCCAGGATGCCGGACGTCAAGCTCGACCTCGCCGGCGCCACCGGCGTCGTCAAGGAGACCTACACACCCACCTTGCCGTCCAAGACTCTGGGCGTCGACGCCATCGAGACGGGTGCCCAGATCGACGATATCCGTGACTCCGACGGGGATATCAGCCTTTCGGTTACCTGGGACAACGAGCGGGTCGAGAGCCTCACTCGCGGCACCGGTACGGACTCGATCGTCACCACCATCACCCCCTCCGTCGACGGCCCGTGGACCATCACCGAGGGTGTAAACGCCGTGCATCCGACCGTCACCACCCAGACCGTTGCCCGAGACGGCGATGATTGGGTGCAGCAGACCACCATCGGACAGGCCTCCGATGCCAACGGCTCCACCATCACCTTCGACCGCGACGGCCGGGTCACCGAGGCCGTCGGTGCGGCCGGCATCAGCACCACCACCCTGTACCTGAGCGGCCGCCGCCTGAGGGCCTTCTCCCCTGAGTTCGTCTCCACCCACAAAGGCGCCGTCGGCGAAGACCGCCCCGAGACCCCGGAGAGCCTGGGCACGACCTATCGCTATTACGAAGGCTCCACCTTCGTATCCGAGATCGACCGACCGGGGCCCGCCGGGCGTCTCATTACCAGATTCGGACGTGAAGGCGCCAAGTACCCGACCACCGTCACCGCGCCGGACGGCGCCGTAACCCAACGTAACTACGACGACCTTGGCCGGGTAGACACCGTCACCAGCTCCACGGGTGCGGTCACCAATATTTTGGCCTACGACGACCTCGTCAATGGCACGGGCGAGATGCTGAGAACGTCCACCACTTCGGCGGCCGGGACTTTCACCACAACTCTGGGGCGCGACGCCAGAGGCTTCATGACCTCAAGCCTCACCGTCACCGCGGGCCAGCCCGACAGGCTCACCACCACTGAGGTCAACGCCCTCGGCTGGAGCCTCGAAACCTCGACCGGCGACTCGACCACGCGCACCGTCTACGACGCCGACGGACGCATTGACTCCATCACCTCGGGCGGCGGCCAAGGCGACGACTTCACCGCCCTATCCACCACCGTGCCGGGTTACACCTCGGCAGGAATGATCGACACCATCACCCGCAGCCAAAACGGCCTGACCGAGATCTCTCAGATGACCTACGACGATGCCGGCAGGCTTGATACCAGCACCACCGCCGGCTTGACAACTACCTATGGCTACGACACCGCAGGACGCACCAGGACCCGCACCGAAGGTGACCTGCCCTCAACTCAGTACGACTACGACGATGCCGGCAGGCTCGAGACCACCACCACCCCCGGCGGCAAGGTGGGGCGTAACGTCTACGACCTTTTGGGCCGTCAGGTCGGGCGAATCGACCCGGCACTCATGCGCGAAGACCTCACCCTCACGCTGACCGGCCAGCTTCGCAAGCGCGAGATCAAGGACGCAAGCGACACCGTCTGGTCGTGGGAGGAGTATGGCTACGACGGCTTGGGCAGGCTGGGCACCCACACTGTGCACCGCTTCCCGGTCACCCCAAACCCCAACCTCGGCCTCGACGTACCGCTTGTCACGGTGACCACCTACTACGAGACTCCAGTCGACCCGCGCCTCGGGCTCGTCGAGACCCTTACCGATGCCCTCAACCGCACCACGACCTTCGACTACGACGACGCCGGCCGCGAGACTCTACGTACGTTGCCTGACGGTACCGAGGTCGAAACCACCTACTACCCGGACGGCAAGGTCGAAACCCGCACCGTGCGTTACTCCGGTCCCGAAGGCAGCTGGCAGCTGACGACCGAAACCACCTACGACGAGCAAGGGCGCGTAGCCACTGTCACCGCGCCTGGCGGCCAGGTCACCACCACCCACTACGACGAGCTCGGGCGCAGGGAGTATCAGTTGACAGCGGACTCCGTCCCCGACGAGGACGGCAACGAGCAGCACCTCGAGCGGCTCACATCCTGGGGCTACGGCGACCTCGGTCGTACTGTCACCACCACCAGGCCCGACGGCGCCACGATCACGAGAGAGTACGACGAGCGCGGTAACCTCACCGCCTATGAGGACACCGACAGCAATCGTACCGAGTACTACTACAACGACTACGGCCGGCTCGAGACCATCACCTACCCGGACCTGACGACAAAGATCTTCACCTACCTTGACGACGGCGAGGTGGATACCATCACCCGCGCCGATGACAGTGTGGTGGACTTCGACTACGAAACAAACACCGGCCGCCTCGATACCATAACCGTCACCGGCGGCGTGCAGCCCGGCGGCATAGTAGATTTCGACTACGACCTCGCGGGCCACCTCCTCGCGTCTTTCGACAGCGATGTGGGCCTCGCCTTCCAGTGGGACAGCGTCGGCAACCAGCTGGCCGAGTCCCTCGCTTTACCTGGGGTGGCACCTACTTTGAGCGCGAAGCGCCTGACCCGGGAATTCGACCTCGGCAACCGGCCCGAGACCTTGTT
>CAZCEX010000450.1:0-4089 GCA_964497785.1 uncultured Thermoanaerobaculia bacterium
TGTTCTGGTGGGAGCAGGCGTCCCGCCTGCGGAGAGAAACCTCGACCGGCGCCGTGCGCTGCAGCCGCTGTTCCTGTGTTTGTCATTAGATGCCGCCCCTGCCCACCAGCGGCTTTTACACGGAATGACAACTTCTCGTCAGGACTTGACCGATTGGTGATTTGGACCTGGACCTGGACTCTGATCCGAGCCCGAGCCCGTTGTCGTTACCGAAGGAGCGCATTCGACAACGGTAACGGCAACGGGCTCGGGCTCGGTCAAGTCCTGACGAGACGTTGTCAGCTACACCGCATCCGGCATCCGGGTCGGCAACTCTACGGAATCGCCAGCACCTGCCCCGGGTAGATCGTGCTCCTGGTCGACAGTCCGTTGGCGCGCAGGAGGGCGGAAAGAGAGACCCCGTTCTTGGTCGCAATGCCACTCGGGGTGTCGCCGCGAACAACGGTGTATTGTTTGAGATCCGTGCGGGAGCCGGCAGCGACCTTGAGCTTCTGACCGGGTTGGATCGTATTCGACGTGAGGTTGTTGTCACGCCGGATGCGATCGACAGTTGTGCTGTAGAGGCGGGCGATGGAGTACAGGCTGTCTCCGCGCCGTACCGTGTGGGTGCCCTCGGCCGGGTTGAAGGACGCCCTGCTCGAGACCCTGCCGCCGGAAACCGGGACCTGGAGGCGTTGTCCTGGCCAGATGCGGTTGGCCGACCGGAGGTTATTGGAACGCATGATGGCGGAGACAGAGGTTCCGTAGCGCTGGGCGATGCGGGACAGTGTTTCGCCGCGGCGGACCCGGTGGGTGACGAAGGCCGGGGTGGGTGGGCTCCACTCGGGTAGGCTGTTGATGCGGGCCGTGACAGTCGCTTCGGCGCCAGCCGGGATACGGAGATCGTACGCTCGATTCGGCGTGGCCCCGTGGCGGAGCTCGGGGTTCAGCGTCTTGAGGGTCCCGGCTGTGTATCCCAGCTCCTTCTCCAGGCTCTCGAGCTTGAGTGATCGGTTGATGTTGATGTTGGTCCAATCCTCGAGGGGGGGCAGAGGTTCCGGCAGTTCGATGCCGTAGCTCACGGGGTCCTCGACGATCATTATGGTGGCGTAGAAACGGGGAACATACCGCCGCGTTTCCCGCGGAAGCTGGGTGTACATGTCCCAGAAATCCATGTACTCGTCCGGGTTCCGCCGCTGCAACCGAGCCACGCGGCCCTCGCCGCAGTTGTAAGCGGCCAGCGCTTTCTGCCAGTCTCCGAACATGTCGTGGAGCTCGGTGAGGTAAGCAATGGCGGCGTCGGTGGCCTTGACCGGGTCCATTCTCTCATCGACCCAGGCGTCGCGGCTGAGCCCGTAGCGCTGGCCGGTCGAGCCGATGAACTGCCACAGGCCCACGGCGGATGCGCGTGAGTAGGCCGTGACCTTGAAGTTGCTCTCGACCAGCGGCAACCAAGAGAGCTGACTTGGCAGACCAGCCTCTTCGAGCTTGGCGAGGATCATCGGCCGGTAAAGGCCCGAGCGGCGATAGGCATCAATAAAATACTGGCGTTCGCCGTTGGTGAAGCTCTTGATCTCCTTTTGTACCAGCTCGTTGTTGACCAGAGGCAGCGCGAGGTCGAAGGAGGTGGCGGGCGAGACGGCGGCCAGTTGCGACTCATAGGTGCGGGCGATGAGGTCTGCGACCAGACGGCGGATGTCGTCTCGGGCCTGCCCGAAAGTGTCGTCGCCTCCGTTGGGCAAGAGGAGCATTTTTTTGTAGGCATTGTCGAGGGCGGCCAGGGCGTCGTCGACATCGCCCTGATCGAGGAACTCGCTCGCCGATTGGCAGAGATCGAGAGCCTCTTGCTGAAGGGCTTCAGGATCAAGGTCTTCGGCTTCGATTTCCACCGCAGGGTCTGTGGTGGGCGTAGCCTCGGGCTCCTCGAACGTCATGTCTTCGTCGATTGTGGGCTCCACCGGTGCCTGCTCCGCCGCCGCGGGCGTCGGTGTGGGCTCCGGCGGGGGTTCTGGTGCAGGCTCGAGGGTGGTGCAACCGCTCGACGCGAGCATGATGAGACCGGCACAAAAAAGGGATATAACGGAAGGGCCATGATGTTTCAACACTGGTGATTCAACCTTTGGAGGCGTTCGACGCGTGGTGGCGCCGTGGGGATCATACCCCAACGAGCAAAAAGTATTGGGGCCACCTATCCCGCATTATCCACCAGTCTTCTACTGCGGGCGGCGATGCGTCGCACTCAGTGGTGTTTTCTCGCCTCGAGGTGCTCACCGTAGTGTCAACTACGCCTGCGCGCCCCTCGGGTCGAAAACCCCGCTGCGCACAGCGCCTCGCCACCCTCGTGACGAACCCCGGTGAATAGTGCGGGCTATCAAGGGTTACGAAACAGTTGTGCCGAGGTTCTGACCGGCGCGAACGAGAACCTCGAGTCCGGAGGCAACGCTGGCCACGAGGTCGGGATCGAGAACCACGCGGTTTCGCTCGAGAACCAGAACGAGCGTCGATGCTCCGTAGTGAAAGAACCCCTTCTCGTGCATTTTCGAGAAGCTCGTTCCGAGGTGCGTCTGGGTGATGCCTCCGACACCGAAGGCGCCGACCTCGACGAAGAGTGCGCGGCCGAATCTGTTCAATTCGAGGAGGGAGACGACGCGCCTGTTCTCCGTGAAGATCGGCAGCCCGCTGCGAAGGGCTATCGGGTTGACGGATCCATAACGACCGGAGATCTCCCACCGATCAATCGTTTCCCCATTCGTTGGATAGTGGAAACGATGGTAATCCGCTGGGCAGAGGCGGAAGACCAGTACCAGCCCGCCTTCAAACGCTGCGATCTGGTCCGGGCGGCATCCGGCGAGGGATTCGAGGGCGAACGGGCGTCCCTTGATCGGAATTGCCGTCGTGCCGTCGATCTCGGTGAATACCGTGAGGCGCGCATCCGCCGGAGAGCTGAAGATGTCTAAGTTCCGGTTCCAGGGTCTGGCATCCTCCCGGAGTCTGCGGACGAAGAAATCGTGGAACGTCGCGTAGGTCTCCGTGGGTTGAAGGAACTCGGACTCGTCGATCACGAGATCGTCGATCACCGGTCGAATGCGTTTTCTTGACGATCGGGTGGTGGTATACCAGCCCAGGAGTCGGCTTGCGAACCCGGTTCGCAACAGCGTGGCCCGCAATATCGGTCCGAACTTCGATTGATAGGCGAGACGCAGCATGGCGCCCCCCAGCACGGGCTCCTCGACGGTTTGGCCGGTGCTGCGGTCGATGACCAGGAGCGGCCCGCGGTCCTCCTCGGCGGTTTCTGCCCGGATCACCGGCATCGTTCGAGAGCCGTTTCGCCGAGCTGGAGCAGCCGAGTCTCGAGACGTTGCCTTTCGCCTTCGAGCTCTTCGGTCTCGATGTCTCTCGGAACAGTCATGGCTTCGCCAACCGCGATGGCAATGCGACTGAAAGGGGGAGGAAAGAGCAGGCGGTCCCAGGTGAGCAGGCGCCAGGAGGGGCTGGCCTCGAAGGCGATCGGAATCACGGGAACCTGGGCCAGCCGGGCCAGCATCACCGCTCCCTGCTTGCAGTGGCGACGTGGTCCGCGGGGACCGTCCGCCGGAATGACCGCCGATCTGTCGTCGCGGGTCACTGCCCGGTAGAGGCCGCGCATCGCCTGAACGCCCGAGCGTGTGGCCGAGCCGCGAACCGCGGTGCCTCCGAAGTAGTGCAACATCCGCATGGCGAACTCACCATCCCTTGAAGGGCTGATGACGAAGATCGGGCGCAGGCCGGAACCTATCAGCCGCTGCATGTACCAACCGCAGACCACCAGCGCCTCGTGCCAGAAAGCGAGAACAACGGGTTGTCCCGAGGTGGCCGCAGCCTCGAGGGCCTCACCACCTGATATTCGAAACCGGTAGGTGGACCACAAGGAGCGAACGAGTCCGAGCGTCAGCGGCGCGCCGATGCGGTGCAGCGCCTTGGTACCGCGACCCAGGGCGCGTCGCGAACGCACCGCCTCCGGGTTCGGTCCGCCGACCATCGGTCCGGGTTTCTGTTGGCCGGATTGAGTCAAACCAATCCTCCTACCCCAGAGAATACCCGAAGATGCGCGCAGCGCATCAATGAGGATCT
>CAZCEX010000451.1:0-4075 GCA_964497785.1 uncultured Thermoanaerobaculia bacterium
GTACCGGTCGTGCAAGGCCATCACCGCTTCTTTTCTCTGGCCGCGTGTCGGCGCCTACCTTGCGAAGTGTATTCCCGTCATCCGTGGTGGAGACCGGGCTGAGATCTCTCTCGTTCTGAAGAAGTTGCGGCATCTGCTGTCGCATCACAACGCCGTTTTGATGTTTCCAGAGGGTGGCCGTAGCCGAACAGGCCGAGTCAGCGTTACCAACCCGGCCCTTGGTACGGGCCGCCTCATCAAGGGCCTGGCCGATGCGCGGGTTCTCTGCGTCTACCTGCGTGGAGACCATCAATCGCAGTTCTCGAACATGCCGGTCCGGGGCGAAATTTTCTACTGCGCGACCTCGTGGCTGGAGCCGCATACCGAGCACGGCGGCCTGCGCGGCTCGGTGGAGATTTCCGAGCAGATCATGCGGCGAATCCAGGAGATGGAGGAGCGGTACTTCGATGGTCGGCAATGACATCGTCGATCTCGGAGATCCGGAGGCGCAGCCTGAGTTGCTCCACCCACGATTCGACCGCCGGGTATTTACGGCCGACGAGCTCGCGCTGATCAAAACACACTCAAAGCCCAACCAGATGCGCTGGATGCTGTGGGCGTGTAAAGAAAGTGCCTTCAAGCTCGTCAAGAGAGGGAGACCTTCGACCGTATTCTCGCCGCGAGCCTTCGAGGTTGAGATGGAAGGGTCGGGAACTGCATGGGTGCACCATCATGGAAGCACCGTCAGCATCGAGATCGCCCGGCACGGCGATGCAATTCACGCCGTGGCGGCCTGGAAACGAGATGAAGGCCACAGGATCATCTCGGGAGTCGGGAAAACGCGAGCGAACCCGAGCGACGCGGTTCGCGAGCTGGCGTGCCAGCACCTTGCTCGGGTCTATTCTTGTCGGTCGGCCGAGATCGAAATCGCCTCGGGCCCCGACCGCATCCCCAAGCTTCTGGTTGGTGGGCGAGAATCGCAGCGGTTCATTTCGTTGTCCCATCACGGGAGATTCGTTGCGTTTGCCTGCTCCCTCGTCGCGGAGCCGACCTGACTCAGGGGCACAATCATTGTGCGGGTGAGTTGGCAAAGGGGCTCGCGCGACCCATATTGAAAGAGAGAAGCCCGAGGGAGGTCAATATGCGCTGGACTTACTCCTGTCCGCACTGTGAGGCGATGCTCAATCCCGACGATACGATCATTCTGATCGCCGACTGCCCAGCCGGACGTGTGATGACCGGGTTTCATCCCGAACCGGGGAACTACCGAGCGTATTTCCCTCCTGGAATCACGGTCAAAGAAGGCGTCGAGTGGGACTTTTTCTGTCCGGTTTGTGGGGAGAGCCTCAAGGCGGCGATCGCGCCGCGCCTGTGCGCCCTCGACATGGTGGTTTCAGGTTCCCGCCACCGGGTCTTTTTCTCCCGTACAGCTGGAGAGAAAGCGACGTTCGTGATCAGTGCGGAGGGAGTCGAAAAACTCGGTTCGCACGCGCAACGCCACTCGCTGGAAATGATCGCGATGCTGTGACTGACCCCGGTGAGCAGTACCAAGGTGGCGCAGCCACAACTCTCAATATGTTGAGAGCCGGCAAACCCCTGTCGCTGCGATGGTAGAAGCGGCGTCCCGCCGCTTTCCCAGGCGCTTGAACGCGGCAAGATGCCGCGTCTACCTCCTGCGCGAAGCGCCTAAGGGGCCGCTCCGAACGCGGTGAACAGGGCGAGGCCAATCGTGACGAGAACGACACACCCGCAGCCCGAACACCCTCCGCCTCCTCGGTGGAGTGCGGCTCTGAAAAGAGTCCTGCCGGCGACGTCGCCCACGACCGGGAGCGCGGCTATGGCGACCTTGCCGGCAGTCTCCCGCCAACGCGCCAGCTCTTCCTGTTCGAGCTTCTTGCGAAGGATAGCTTTTTGGACCGCTACCCGCTCGCGGCGTTTCATCTCCTCGCGAGTGCGGACAACCTCCATCTCCCTCTCGTCGGGCAGAAACCTGAGGTGGGAACCGCAGTACTCGCAGACGGTTTCGACTTCGCCGAGTGGGACCGTAGCCGGGGCGGAGCAATTGGGGCAGTCCAGAGCTTTGGTCTCCATGCTCTCAGATCATACCGCGATGGGGGCATGCGTGGCGCAACCGCGATACGGCGGGAGAACGCAGGGCTCGTTGTCACTCCAGGATGATTCGAACGTCGCCGACCCCGCTCGCGGCCTCGATATCGTGACGTCCGTCGCCGCTCCACTCGGCGGAGTGGCCGACGAAGCCCTGGCCGGAGATCCGCTTGCCGTTCACCTCGATCTGGGCCTCGCCGACTCCGGAGGAGGCCTCGGCAGATCCGTAGGCGCCAACGGGGGCCCGGACAACAATATTGCCAACCCCGAGTTCGGCGTCGATTGATCCGTCGAGCAGATCGAGCTTGACCTCGCCGACGCCGCTCTCGAGCTCAACGCCGCCTCGTAAGCCGGTGATCGACACTTCCCCGACACCGAGCTGGAGCTCGAAATGGAGATTCGGCGGGAGAATGATGGCCCAGTCCTCCTCAAAACGCCGGTCGTCCTCCCCCGCGACGCGCACGGTCAGCACGCTTCCGGACACCGTGGTCTCGAGAGTAGCCTCTCGGACCTGTTTTTCGGCTGCCTTGAGGGACGAGAAAAATCCGCCTCGACGGGGACTGAGCGTTGCTTCGACACGAACGGGGCTTCCAGGAGCAGCTGCGACCACAACATCGCCGACATGGGCCTCCAACCTGACCTCGGTCAGCGAGGAGGCGTCGATCTCCGCCTCCAGGGTTCGCAATTCGTCTGCAGAGGCTGTTGTTACGGCGAAACCAACAAAAAGCACGGCTGCGATGAGAACGTTTGATTTCATTGTTTTTCCCTCCCGCTGCAGACTAGAACGCAGGCGAGAGAAAAAGGTTCCGATCTGACCGGGAAACTACTCGGCTGCAAACCACCCGCGGTCCTTTTTCAGAAATATCTTGCCGGAGGCCGTTTCGACGTCGAGTACTGGTCCGTCCCCAACCAGCGTCACGATGTCGCCGCTCTCGCCGATCTCTCCTTCGAACTCGGAATGAATCTCCCCAGTTGCGGTGATCAAGGTTCCGGCCGGCTTTGCGTCGGCGGGAATCGTCATGATGATGTCTCCTTTGAAGGTTCTGAGCTTGACTGAATCACCGGGCCCCAGGCTGTCCCATGTCGCGCTGATGTGGCCACTCACGGATTCGATGGTCGCAGGTCCTGACAGCCCGGACGTTATGATGTTGCCCGAGGCGGTTTCGATCTCCAGGTTGCGGGCGCCGCCGGACAGGCTCAAGCTGCCGGATGAGGTCCGGGCCGAGAGCGAGCCGGCGGGTCTGAAAAGCTCGATCGTGGTATCGCCGGAGGTCGTGCGGATCTCCAACGAAGAAGCACCCCCTCTGAAAAAGATCGTGCCGCTGCCGGTGCGCAGTCGAAGCGGGTCTGCGGCGCTGAAGTCCCCCTCCAACTCGATACTCCCGGTTGATGTCGTGAGGTCGGGGATCGCCGTCAGTGGCAGAACGATTCCGAGGCGCCGGCGCCTGGTCAAGGAGGCCAGGCCGAGGAAGCCCTCGTCGCCAGCTTCCAGGGAGATCTTGAGCCCGTTTTCGGTTGCGGTGAACTGAGGGGTGCGGGTGAGGATCCACTGATCCGCCTTTTCTGCGCCGACCCCGGAGATCCTCAGGTCCGTCGAGCACTGGACCTCTCGAATGTCGCCGCTGCGAGCGAAGACATCGACGTCCCATGCATCGACGACGACCGTCTGGCCCTTTTCGAGAGGCAACGGGTCCACGCCGAGGTACTCTCGGACCGCGGCAAAGCCTGGCGATGACAGTGAGAAGAGAAGGACGAACAGAATGGCGGATTGAGCTTTGCGCATCGTTGACCTCGCGATCGGGACCGTGGCCGGTGTTTTTTGCGGCTTCCGGTCGGTTCATGGTACCGCGGAACCCGTCAGTTGGCCCCGCAACCCCCGAGACCTCATTCCCGTTTCTTTACGGATGGCCTTTCACCAGGAGTTGACGAGAGCAGTGGTCCGCCCCGTCCGGGCGAGTGCCCGGGCCGGGGCGAACCTGTTCCCGAGGTT
>CAZCEX010000452.1:0-4074 GCA_964497785.1 uncultured Thermoanaerobaculia bacterium
CATGGCGTTGGTGGCGCCGCCAACTCCCGCGAGCGGATGGCTTAGATCCATCAACTGCGGGCCAACCGAACCCTTGACCGCGTCGCCGTCCCGCCACACGCGGCCGATGAGCTTGTAGCGCTTGCCGGAGGCCTTGGCCTGTTCGATCTGCTCGGGCGTGATGTTGGTGATGCCCTCACAGGGACTGTCGTCGGGGCTCAACGAAGCACCGAAGACGGTATTGGCGAGAATGGTCACCTTGGCGAGGGCGTCCCAACCGAGCACATCGGCGTCCGGAACGGCTTCGGCGTAACCCAACTCCTGGGCCACCTTCAGCACTGCGTCGTAGTCCATGCCGCCTTCCATCTCGGTGAGCATGTAGTTTGTCGTGCCATTGAGGATGCCCTTCATCTCCGAGATGCCCGCACCGGCAAGGGTCTCGCGGATGAGGTTGAGCAGCGGGGTTCCCGCCATCACGGTGCCCTCGTACAGGAACTGCACGCCATTGGCCTCGGCAAGGTCGACGAGATCGTTCGAATACAGGGCGAGCGGTCCTTTATTGGTCGTAGCCACAGACATGCCGCGTTTCAGAGCCGCACGGCAGTGATCAGTTGCCGGTTGGCCTGTTTTGATGTCCGTATATGTCATCTCGAGCATGACGTCAGCGTCACACCGGTTGATCATCGTCATCGCATCGCAGTCGCAGCCGCCGTCCGGGTACTCGGAGATCGATTGACCCTCCGCGACCATGGCCATGATCTTTTCCAGGTCGAGGCCGTTCGGGTTCTGGGCACTGCCCTTGAGCATGTCGACGATCCCGGTGACCTGCCAGTCGAGCCCGTACCGCTCCGCGAGTTCATCCTTCTTGTTGATCAAGAGCTCGGAGAGACCCTGAGCCACTGTTCCGAATCCAACGAATAACAAACGCATTGAAACCTCCAAGGTCCTTGTTCAGAGTCGCTTCTGGATGCATGCCGCGAGCCGCTTGACGGCCTCGGCGAGCTGCTCCTTCGAGACGAATGAGAAGTTGATCCGCATGTGGTTGCGGTCGGGGTTTTCACCGTAGAACTGATCACCCGGCACAAACGCCACCTTGTGCTCGATGGCGTCGAAAAAGAGCTCGTCGGTATCGATGTGGCCGGGCACCGTGACCCAGAGGAACAGTCCCCCTTCGGGCCGCGTCCAGGTCACCCCCATCTCGGGCGGGAAGTGTTCCTCCATAGTTGCGAGAAACACGTCGAGCTTCTCCCTATAGTAGGCTCGACAGTGGTCGAGATGGGCCTCTAGGTTCATCTCCTCGAGAAACGCCGTACAGATGTCCTGATTGTACTTCGGCGTATTGAGGATGTTGCCCTCTTTGATGTGGGTCAACCGCTCCACGACCTGGGCCGGGCCGATGTTGAAGCCCACTCGCATACCCGGGCAGAAGAGCTTCGAGAAGGTGTAGAGCCCGATGACGTGATCACCGGCCCGCCGCTGGTCGAGGCTGAAGATTGCTGGAATGGTCTCTCCGGAGTAGCGCAGATCGCGGTAGGGGCTGTCTTCGACGATGGGTATGTCGAGCTCGTAGCTGAGGTCGAGCAGAGCCTCGCGTTTGGCCAGACTCATGGTGATGCCGGTCGGGTTCTGAAAGTCGGGCACGACGTAGATGAACTTCGGCGCACTCCCTTCCTTCATCAGGTCTTCGATGGTCCCCCGCATGCCCACGACATTCGAGCCGTCGGCCTCGATGTCGACGCCGACGAAGCGCGGGCGTTGCATCTTAAAAGCTACGATTGCGCCGGCGAAGGTCGGGCGATCGACGACGACCACGTCGCCGGGCTCGAGGAAAAGCCTTCCGACCAGATCGAGCCCGTGCTGCCCGGACGTGGTGATGACGAGGTTTTCCTTTTCGATGTGAATGTCGTCGCGATTCAGGAAACCGAGCACAGCATCAAAAAGTGAGGCTTCACCAGGGATCGGCGAGTACTGAAGCACTCGGTCGATGCTCTCGTCGAGAATGCGTTGCGAGGCCAACCGGACCTCCGAGCGCAGGAAGACGTCGGGCGACGGCAGCCCACCGGCGAGCGAAATGATCTCCGGGTCGGTGAGGTACTTGATCGTCTTGCCGATCGGGTAACCCTCGTAGTCTCGAACATTCGGCGCGAAACGTGGCTTCCATGGTTGTTTCACCGGTTGCCTCCTCGGGGGATGGGAAAATCGCGTCCTACTCGTCGCAGATCAGTACGAGGCATCGCCGAAGCGTGTTCGAATGCCCTTGCGCATCATGTCGCGGCCGTCCTTGGAGGCGCGCAAAGATTTGTAGTAGATGACGTCGCCGATCTGTTCAGACAGGTCTTCGCGCTCATCGTCGGTGACGAAGTAGGCCCCCATGGTGTCGAGCTCGCGTGCCGTTCCGTCGCTCTCGTACTTGAAGGTCAGGTTTGTACCGCTTTCGAGCACCGTGAAGGCGTTGTCCGTCCAGTCGAAATTCTCCATTCCCAGGTCCGGGTTGATGCGCAGGTGGGCGGCCAGGCTCACCCCCTTGATACCGCTGCGGTCGAGCTCCTGAGAGCACAGGATGAAGTTCTCGGGGGACACGCCGTTGCCGATGTTGATCTCGTAGATCGGCGTCGTGTGATCGTCGCGCAGGTAGGCGCCCATGATGTTGAGCAGCATCCGGAATTGCATTAGGTTCTGCGTCGAGAGCAGCATCGAGACCTTGAACTGGAGGTTTGGAATATCCCGTGCGAAATAACACGCAGCAATGATCGACGACCACGAGGGGTTGAGAAAAAAGTCGGCGCCGGACTCGAGAGCTGCACGGATGACGCCGTCGAGATAGACGAGGTGGTTGTCGTTGGCCACCTCGACGCCACCGAGATTGCCGAAGGCAGTGCCCATGTTCTTGAGCACGATCTGGGAGATTCCGTCACCGAGATCCACTCTTTCGAAGGTCTTGCCGGTGACCTGCTCGAGGATCTGAAATCGCGTCTCCGGCAAAGGCGTACCAATAAGGTTCGTACTGCAGAATTTCGAGGCCCCCATGATGTTCTCCGCCATGTAGAGCGTCGCCATGAGGTCACTCGAGTAGACGTATCTTTCGGTCAGGGCGACCACCGAGATCATCTCAGAGGCCACCCAGCACGGCTCGTCGGTACCGGCGCTGTCTGCAATGCGCTGCATTGCACGGTAGGTCACGCTCGCGCCCTGGAATCCTGATACCTGGGCCGTCGCAATTCCGAACTGATCGCTGTACTCCGGCTTCGCCCCGGCTTCGAAATCGCCGATCTTGGGAAAACGTAATACCAGCTCTTCGGCGCCGTCGAGCATCTCCCCGAAGCCCTTTGCGTCGAGCACCCGGCGACGGGTCTCCCCAAGCCGCCTCTCGGCGATCGCCGCTGCGATGCCCTGTGCGCCCCCGTAGCGGTTTCTGAGGGCGTCGATGGCCTGCAGATCAGATGCGGACAGAAGATCGAACTTCATGGTTCCTCCCTCGGGTAGTGCTCAGGCTGGCTGACCGAGGTCGAAGCGGAGGCGTTCGATCAGCCTTCATACCGATGTAAATTCCGCTTGGAGTCAGAGTTTAGAAGAAGATTCTTGACAATTGCAAGGTGCAAAATTATATTCAACAAATGGCTCAAAATACCGAACTTGACCGAATCGACTTCGGCATCCTTGCAATATTGCAGAAGAATGCACGGGTCACCAACAAGGAGCTCGCAGAGCGAGTCGGCATCGCTCCTTCAACCTGCCTCGAGAGGGTGCGCCGCATGGTCGATTCAGGTGTCATCAGGGGGTTCCACACCGACGTCGATCCAGCCGTATTCGGGGTCGGTCTGCAGGCCATCATCGCAGTCCGGCTCAAACAACACATGCGCGAGATGGTCGACAGCTTTCAGAACCACCTCAGGGACCTCCCCGAGGTCCGCGGCATCTACCACATCACGGGTGAGGACGACTACCTCGTACACATCGCAGCCCGCGATTCGAATCACCTGCGCGATCTCGCCCTTGACTCGTTCACGACGAGGCCAGAGGTCGATCACATTCGCACGCGGTTGATCTTCGCCTACGAGCCGACCTGGAGGTTACCGGTGTTAGCCTGATGCGCCC
>CAZCEX010000453.1:0-4049 GCA_964497785.1 uncultured Thermoanaerobaculia bacterium
TTCAGCGCCCGCGACCACAACGGAACTCGACCTGGTCGCGCTCCACCTGAGCGAAGGGGATAGGTAGGTGTACGAAATCTACAAAGCTCAATGCGATACAGTCTCCTGGGAGGTCGGTATGGCGTGGATTTTTCAGATCAATATTTCGGGCGGCGGAGTGCCCAAGCTGCCGGTGTCGGGCGCAGAGGTCGGGATCTCCGGTGTGGTCGGCGATCGTCAGCGCAACCTGAAGCACCACGGCGGGCCCGATCGTGCCCTGTGTCTCTACTCGCTGGAGAGGATCATGGCCCTGCAGCGGGAAGGCCACCCGATTGTTCCCGGCGCCACCGGCGAAAACCTGACGATAACCGGACTTGACTGGAGTTCCGTGAATCCGGGAATGAAGCTCCGGGTCGGCGACCGGCTCGAGATAGAAGTCACGAGCTACACTGAGCCGTGCCGGCTGATAGCCGGGTCCTTCGCAGATGGCGCCATGATGCGAATGCTTCAGGACCGCAACCCCGGTTGGTCGCGGCTCTACGCAAAGGTACTGACGCCGGGTGATATCGTTGTCGGCGATGAGGTGATCCTCGTCGGGTAGACGGCGAGACGGTCAGCGTTCGAGAAAGCCGTGGAAGGCGGTTCGAGTCGCCTCACACCATGCCTCGACGCTATGGGGGCTCAAGGCTTTGCGAAGCCCAGCTCGGTCGCTATTGTGGTGCTCGTCGAGGGCCCGTGACAGCACCCTGAGCAGGTCTCCGGCATCCCCGCTTCGGTAGCGATAGATGCCCGGAACATTGGGCAGCTCGTCATGGATGCCAACACCGCGCGGAATCACCACCGGAATTCCCGATGCCAGGGCCTCGAGAGTGGTCATTGGCCCGCCCTCGATAGTCGCGGTGCAGATGTAGAGGTCGAGGCTGCGGAAAAACGCCGGCATGTCCCGCCAGCGGTACATTGTGGTTGGGCACGGCCAGCGCCTGCCCGAGGCCTTGAACCGGCAGCGATCGGAGAAGGTCTCTACAACTGCCTCGGCGAGCCCGGCGCCCTTGCGACCGCTGCGGTAACCATAACCGGAGAAGCCGACTGTTGGCAGCGGGTTTGGCGGCTCTGTCCTGAGCTCGAAGTGATCGAGTTCGACCGGCAGTGGGAAGACCGCAGTTTCGCCGAACTGCGTCTCTACGCCGGCTCGGTCGACCTGGTTCATGCACACCCTGAGGTCGGCGGCTGCGGCCGCAGATGAGAACATCCGGTGGAGCTCAGGATCGCCCTCGGGATCGTCGAGGTGGGTCATGTAGGCGACCGTCGGCGTCGCCGAAAATCGCGGGAATCGACCCCACTCGAGGTAGGCCATCCAGTAGTTGAGGTCGGCCTTGCGGTCGGGTTTTTTGCTCACGGTGAAGCCAAGTCGCTCGACCAGGTGACCGGCGAAGCGGGCGAGTACCCGATCCTCTTTCCACTGCTTGCAGACGATGTGGACTCTCATCAGGGGCAGGCTAACACGGGCTGCGGTCGCCGAACCCGCCACAGCTAGCCTGGCCGTCGCTGTGCCTCTTGAATGAGCTCCAACAAGGTCGCAACTTTCGGCTTCGGTGGAAACGAACGCTCGAGCACCTCGGGGTGGTGCCGACTGACATAATCGACCACATCGAACTGCTCGAACCAGCAGTCGAGGATCTTCGCGCATAACTCACCGTCGTTGGCCTTTCGGCAGTAGGCGAACGTCAAGTGGTGGCCGAGCATCCGGCAATATCCCGAGCGGTGATCGTGGTCGTTGGCTGCCACCGTGCTATCCCCACTTGCCTGTGCAACCGCCTGTCAATATCCAAATCCGCGGCAAGAATTTCCGACAGATCAGGTTGCTGCCTGTCGCTGCGGTGTAATTTGAAACGCCAAGACGCGAAGGGCGCAAAGGTGAGGCGCCTCAGTCGTTGTGCTCTTTGTCCGCGCCTTTGCATTTGGCGGCTTTTGGGCAACCGCCGCAGTTTTTGCCTGCCCAGGTGGTGTCCTTGACCTCTTTGACGTCAAGGTCCTTGAGCTGAGCGCCCAGCGCCTTTTCAATGGCCTCGGCCGAGGTCAACTTCGGGTCGAAGACTATTCGAAGAAGGTCTTTCTCGCCGTCGAATTTGGCGGACAGGATGCCTTTGTCGGATCCCAGGGTCTTCGCCAGGCCCTTCATCATGGCCGGGTCGGCGGCCAGCGTCGCGCTCGACAGCAGGGCCTCCTTGGCTGGTACGCCTTTGGCTTTCTCGGCGACGGTATCACCGGCGACAGCCGGTACGACGAAGGCGGCGAGAACCGCGAGGGTGAGTGCGATGGTGGTGAACTGGCGACGCATGATGCCTCCTGATGTCAATGCTGATTTTGGTCTACAACCGAGAACACGCCGAACCGGAACTCTCCGGTGTCGGGATCGTACACTGGTCCTTCGATCGCCGCCACAACGGATTCCCGATCGGTAGTGTTCGGGTCATAGCTGATCTCCACGCGATTGTACGAAGCAAAAGCAGTGAACCGAAAAACACCGGGCAGATCTTCCAACGTCGACGCAGCGGTGCGCGCGGTGTCGGTGCACAGTACACCGTCGACGATCAAAACGAGCTCCTCGAGGTGCGGAGTCGATTCGCCGTCCGCGAAATCGATCGAAATGGTTGGAATTGCGAGCAATCGGGCGGCCCCGAGGCCCGCGACGATGAGCCCGACGATCAGCGCAGGTACCGTCCAGCTGGGGACCTTCATCGGCGGGCTCCTCGGACCACCAGCTCGATGGCGCGGTCCTCCGGGCAATTTGAGGTGCATTCGAAGCAGAGCGTGCACTCACCGGAGTGCACCTCGCCAACGCCGGATACGTCGATGGATTGCGGACAGACGCGGTCGCAGAGTCCACACGAGGTGCAGTGTGCCTCGTTGCGGACAAGGCGCAGACGGCCAACGGCAGCGGCGGGCCACAGGACCACCCCCAGTGGGCACAGGTAACGGCACCAGGCCATCGGGATGACGACAACGCCCACAAGGATCACGGCCAAAACGGCGTAGCTCCACACCTGCACGTCATGCCCGTGAAAGCTGAAGAGGATGTAGTACGGGTCGTAACCGCGAAAAACCAACTCACCCGTGCGATAGGTAAAGAACAGGATCACGGCGAGCACTGGTACGCGCAGCCAACGCAGAGCGTTGTCGACTCGTCGTGGCGGTTCGAGGGCATGGAGTGGCCGACCCTCGGCGTCTTTGCGCCGGGGAAAAAGACGCCGACCTGCGGCGGCGCACCACTCGGACACCGTGCCGACGGGACACACCCACCCGCAGAAAGCTTTGCGCGCCACGAGCGTGAGTACGATCAGGGCGACGAACAGGGCCAGGTTGCGCTCACCCGTTGCACACGTGAACTGCTGCTCGGTGAAAAGCGCGTAGGCCGCTTCGAGTCCGCCGAACGGGCAGTAGGTCTCGATCGAGGTGCGGGACCAACCCATAGCGTGCCTGAAGCCCGCGACCGCTGCCGCGAGTACGAATCCGACCTGGAAGAGCGTTCTTGTACGTTGCACGACCACTCCCGCACTTGAGCTTTCGGGGAGGCTCCCGAATGCCCATGAGTGCGCGCAGTGTAACGCAGCCGGAGTATTTGCCCTTGTCTGATTGTCAGGAAACGAAGGTCGCCTTGACTCGTTTTGAGATTAGAAAGTACGGCAACCATACCAGCAGGGGAATGAAGGCTCTGGTGGCTAGCATCGCTTGTTCTGAAACCGCTGTGGTGTCGAGGTTGGGAAGAAACGAAGCGATGATCGTATCGGTCAGCATAAACAGGAAAACGCCGATCAAATAAACGATCATGAACCTGGGGAAGGTCCGCCGTTTGCCGAGAAACAGCGTGAGCATCAAGACGGATGCGGCGAGGACGGTGAGGTTGCCCAGGAGTTCGAATATCAGCAACGGCGCCCACAGGGTGTGGTAGTCCGTCGTACCGGGGGTCGTCAGGGCGTTCCAGGTCGAAACAGAGTAGGCGGGTACGTTGCCCAATAGGTCGAATGTGATACGAAACGGAGAGGCGAACAGCCCGATCCCGACGAGTATGA
>CAZCEX010000454.1:0-4040 GCA_964497785.1 uncultured Thermoanaerobaculia bacterium
AGCTACCGGACTGCTCCACCCCGCGTCAAGGGAGCCGGAGTATAGGCTCGGGTAGTTCTCCTGTCAAGGTCGGCGGAGCGGTTGATGGTGTTGGCGTCGCCAAGATGATAACCCGCTCTCCCGGCCCGACCCATCCGAGGTCGGCGCGAGCCATCGACTCGATGGCTTCCGGATTGTCGGTAGCTGCCTCGAGGGTGGCCTCGAGGTGCTCGATGCGACGCTCCAACCGCGCCCGCTCCTCCTCCAACTGCCGCTGTTCGACCTCGGTCTCGGCGACCTCAACAAATCCCTGAGTGACGACGCTCGACAGCAGTCCGAGGACCGCCACCACCGCAACCACCACGAGGAGAAGAGGCAACCGTCGTTTCACCCTTTACAGCCTCAATGCCGAAAGTCCGCGGAACACGGCTGTTTCATCGAGTTCCTCCTCGATGCGGAGCAACTGGTTGTACTTGGCGACACGATCGGTTCGACAGGCCGACCCGGTTTTGATCTGGCCCGCGTTGAGGGCAACGGCGAGGTCGGCGATCGTGGTGTCCTCCGTCTCGCCCGAGCGGTGCGAGATCACTACGGTGTAACCCGCTTTGTGGGCCATGTCGGCGGCTTCGAGAGTTTCACTCAGCGTGCCGATCTGGTTGAGCTTGACAAGCACTGAGTTGGCGACGCCTTCTCGGATGCCCCGGGCAATGATTTCAGGGTTGGTGACGAAGATGTCGTCGCCGACGATCTGGATCTTCGACCCGAGCCTGTCGGTGAGCCTCTTCCAACCGTCCCAGTCGCTCTCGGCGAGGCCATCCTCGATCGAGACGATCGGAAAGTCGTTCACCAGCTCCTCGAACATCGCGATGAGATCGTCGGCCGAGAGGCCCGTGCGACCCTCTCCTACCAGGTGGTAGGCGCCGTCGCTGTAAAACTCCGAAGCAGCGACGTCCATGGCGAGAGCGATCTGCTTTCCTGGTTCGTAGCCGGCCTTTTCGATCGCCTCGACGATGAGCTCAAGTGCGGCCCTGTTCGAAGGCAAGTTCGGCGCAAAACCGCCTTCGTCACCGACCGCGGTTGCGAGGCCGCGCTTGCTGAGCACTCCTTTGAGAGTGTGGAACGTTTCCACGCCTGCCCGCAAAGCCTCTGCGAAGCTGGCAAAGCCGACCGGGACGACCATGAACTCCTGAAAATCGACCGAGTTGTCGGCGTGGGCGCCGCCGTTGAGGATGTTCATCTGTGGCGTCGGCAGGGTCCGCGCCCCACATCCACCGAGGTACTGGTACAGGGGCAGGCCGGAACCTTCCGCGGCCGCCCGAGCTACGGCAAGAGAAACCGCGAGCATGGCGTTAGCGCCCATGTTTCCTTTGTTGTCGGTACCGTCGGCTTCGAGCAACGCCTGATCGACGCCGAGCTGGTCGCGAGCATCCAGCTCCTCGACCGCGTCAGCGAGCGGTCCGTTGACATGAGCTACCGCGGTCAGCACGCCTTTGCCAAAAAACCTCTCCGGAATTCCGTCACGAAGCTCGAGAGCCTCCCGAGATCCGGTCGAAGCACCTGATGGGACGATCGCCCGCCCCATCACTCCCGAGGAAAGGATGACCTCCGCCTCTACAGTTGGATTGCCGCGAGAATCAAGGACCTCACGACCGATAACATAATCAATGTCGAACACTACTTCCTCCTATCGGTAAACATTCTTCGCGCCTGGTGCATGAGGTTGCGCATCTCCTCGGCGGAGCGCCCCTCGGCATACAGGCGGATCTTGGGTTCAGTCCCGGCCCGGCGGATCAGCAACCATGCCCCTCCGTCGAGCACGATCTTGAGTCCGTCCCTGCGATCGACTCGTATAACCTCACGACCCCCGAGGGTCTTCCATTTTTGTTTTAGACGACGTTTCAGATACTGAGCGCGCAGTTCCGTCAGCGGCAGCTGTGTGCGCCGGAAATAGTAATGCCCAACCCGCTCCGCGAGATCGTGCTTGAGCTCGTAGAGGGTCTTGCCTTCGACCGCTCTCAGCTCGAGCGTCAGCAGACAGGCAAGCAACCCGTCACGTTCGGGGAGGTGCGCCGACCACGCGAGGCCCGCACTTTCTTCACCCGCGAATGTCAGACTTCCGTCCACGAGTAAGGGCCCGACGTTCTTGAAACCCACCGGCATCTCCACGAGGGGGAGGCCGTGTTCTTGTGCGACGGCATCGATCAGGGTCGACGTGGCCAAGGATCGCCCAACTCCTCCCTTGAGTCCTCGCTTGCGCACCAGGTAGTCGAGGATCAGCGCGATCAACTGACTCGAGTCGCACAAGCGAGCTCCCTGGTCGAGAATGCCGAACCGGTCTCCGTCGCCGTCTGTGGCAAGGCCGAGATCGGCATTGCGACGCCGCATGACATCTCGCAGCCGGGTCAGGTTCTCGGACGAGCAGTTCGGTGCGTAGCCACCAAAGAAGGGGTCGCGCGTATTGTGAATGATCGTCGCGTCAAGACCGTTTTCCAGTACGATGTGGTCGAGGTACTCACGGGTGCTCCCGAAGAGGGGGTCAACTACCAGCTTGAGGCCCCCGGCGCGGATGGCGTCCCAATCGACGAGACCCTGCAAACGATCGAGGTACGAGGGCTTCGGGTCGTGCTCCGAGAGCAGCTCTCGGTCGGGGAGGAAGACATCCTCCCAGCTCTCCTCGAGCTCGAGAAAGCGTCGTTCGATCGGGTCGGTATAGGATGACGGAGCGAGGATCCCATCCGCTGTGTAGATCTTGAGCCCGTTGTACTCGGGCGCGTTGTGCGAGCCCGTGAACATGAGCCCGGCCACACCACCGAGCTCGCGCACGGCCGAAGCAAGCACCGGCGATGGCACGTCCCTTTGCGTCACAATCGCCGCGACGCCATTCGAGGTCACGACCCGAGCCGCAGTCGTCGCGAACTTCTCCGACAGCATCCTTGTGTCGTATCCAACGATGATGGGTCCCTCGACCGCACCTCTCTCTTTTAGACTGTCGAGCAGAGCTTGAGTGACCATCCTGACCTTGCGGAAGGTTATTTCGCGTCCGATCACACCGCGCCAGCCCGACGTGCCAAAGTTCACCATGGTGTGTGCAGCTTAATACAAAGGCGGGTTGATTGGCTACGATAGAATGCTCGGATGTTCCTTTTCCACGAGCACGACGACGCAGGTCCCTACGCCATTCGACAGTCTTCCCATGCATGGTTGGCGTGGCAGATCGCCTCCCACTGGGGCAATCGGCGCTTTGCCCGGCCGGCGCCCCGCGCCGAGGTCCTGGCAGCGGTTCTGCTGCACGATGTGGGCTGGTCCCAGGACGAGCTCGCGCCAGACATCGACGCCACGGGGAGGCCCGAGACCTTCGACACCATGCCCGTCGACAGACATCTGAAAATCTGGCGCGACTGCGTCAATCTCACCGCCGGGTTCAGCCGCTACGCCGCCGTGCTCGTGGCCAGTCACTTCGCCGACCTCGCCGAGCGCAAGACCACAATCCACCTCGAGCAAAGCGATACCACAGCAGCGCGCTCGGTACAGGCCTTTCGGGCGGAGATGGAACGGCTGCAGGCGGGATGGTCGGAGGAGCTGAGCGTCGATGCGCGGTACCAGCACGGACTGACAGGGTGCGGGAGAGAGACAAATACCCGAGTACTCGCGGCCTGCGACATGATATCGGTCGTACTGTGCGCCGAGCTGCCATCTCCTTTCAACATTCAGGTCATTGGTGATGGTGACTCCCTGGAGGAGGTGCTTGTCACCAAGGTCTCTGATCGCGAATTCAGGATGAGTCCCTGGCCGCTCGAAGGCGACCGTCTCAAGATTCACCTCGAGGCTCACCATCTCCGGTCCACCTCTTTCAGGTCGACCGACGCCTACCGGAAGGCTCTCAGCACCGCACCGGTCGAGCGCTTCGCCTTCACCCTCATGAGACCGTCTGCAAAGTAAAAGAACCGACGCCAATGCCTCGTTTCTATTGACAAACGAAGGCCGATGCCTAGAATGTCCTTCTCTGCCTATGCTCCGCAGTGGCTCAATGGTAGAGCGGGTGGCTGTTAACCACTAGGTTG
>CAZCEX010000455.1:0-4027 GCA_964497785.1 uncultured Thermoanaerobaculia bacterium
ACCAAACGACACCCGATAGGCGCCGCCAATTCTATTCGGTACACCCTCCTAGGCCGCACAATTCAGGTCGATGCCCACCGCGGCGGCGAGATTTTGAACCGCAAAGGCGCGAAGCCCGCAAAGTTATAAATAAAAACTTCGCGCTCTTGGCGTCTTTGCGTTTCAATCGACCTATATTGCCTCTCGGCTGCCACTCACGATCGACCTGACTCGTATTTGAATATCCGAAATCGGTCCTTGAACGAGATCCCACGCTGTGGCGTGTGAAGTCAACGAATGGCGGCCGAGATGCGTACAATAGTGAGAGGAGATCTCACCACCGGCCGTGTTCACCGCATTATTCCTCGTTTCTGTCGCGCTTACGTCTCCGGCTCAGTCGGCGTGGGGACCGCCTCTGCCGTGGCGGGAAGCCGGCCTGACCCCGCGTGCTGCAGCAGCGCACCTGCTCGATCGGTTTGCTTTTGGCGCTGGGCCGGGTGAGGTCGACCGCCTTCTCGAACAGGGATTGGAAGCCTGGCTCGACGAGCAGCTTGCCGGTGATCTCCATGCCAGCCCGGTGCGGGATCATCGCTGGCCGGCGATGGAAATGGCCCAAGAGGAGATCATCGCGACCCACCGCACGCGCTACGAGTTGATCGCTGCTGCGGTTGCCGATGGCGCTATCGAAGAGACGGTCCTGGCCGGAAAACGAGGAGCGGCGGCACAGCGCCGCGAGGTGGAGCAGCTCGATGCGTTTGCTGCGCGCGCGGGCCTGAGGAGACCGGCGGATCTGGTCGACGAGGCGCGTGCCCACAAGGTCGTCATGGCTGTTCAGAGCCGCCGGCAGCTGCTCGAGGTCATGACCGATTTCTGGTTCAACCACTTCAATGTGAGTGCCGGCAAGCACCAGGCGACCAGGCACATCCTGTCGTACGAACGGGATGCCATCCGCCCGCGGGTTTTCGGAGTGTTCGGGAATTTGCTCCGCGCCACGGCTGCGCATCCCGCGATGCTGCTCTATCTCGACAACGCGGAGTCTGTGGCGCCGCAAGGGGTTCGAACAACCCTCGAGGTCGAGCTCGGTCGGGCACGCGATGGGTTGACGACATGGCCGGGAGAACGTAATACCGGCGACGATCGTGGGCCGGACGATGGACTGAACGAAAACTATGCTCGCGAGCTTCTCGAGCTGCATACCATCGGCGTCGACGGTGGATACGGTCAACACGATGTCGTCGAGGTGGCGAGGGCGTTCACCGGCTGGTCGACCTTCCCATCCGGGCCGGCTCACCACCGCCTCGAGGCGAGACTGCGCCAGGCAGAGGCTGCCGGTGGACTTGGATTCGTGGTCGAGGGGCAGCTGGTATTTCGCGCCGACCATCATGACGCTCAAGCCAAGAACCCGCTCGGCCTCGAGTTGTCCGAGGGGCGTGGTATCGAGGACGGAGACGAGGTGTTGAGAGCGTTGGCCGCCCACCCGGCAACGGCGAGGCGGGTGGCTCGCCGGCTCGCCCAGCGTTTCGTGAATGACGAACCTTCGAAGGCCCTCATCGACTCGCTGGCCGTGACCTATCGGAGGACGGGTGGCGACGTGAGACGGGTTCTACGGGTGATTGCCGAAAGACCGGAGTTCTGGGCTGAAGCCCGAGTTCGCACGAAAGTGAAATCACCCTTCGAACTGGCCATTTCGAGTCTGCGCGTTTGCGGCGCCGAGATCGTCGACCCCAACGGGGTGATTGTGTGGATCGAGCGCATGGGCCAACCCCTCTACGGTTGTGCCCCGCCCACCGGCTGGCCGGAGACCGGAACGGGGTGGACCGGGGCAAGTGCGATGATCGAACGTTTTTCGTTCGCGACCGCCCTCGCCCACGACGAAGTGGAGGGTGTTCGAATCGATGTCGCCACTCTGGTGGGTGAGCTGGATCCGATGACGGGAGAGGCCGTTGGTACGCAGCTCCTGACCGCGTTGTTACCGGGGGTCGATCCGGCGCCGTTGCTCGATTCGCTGAAACTCGACGAGAGCGAAATTGCTGACGATGCTATCCCCGGAATCCTCGCCGCACTGCTCGCGTCCCCGGAGTTTCAACGGAGATGAATCGTCGGTTCTTCCTCCGCTCAGGCGCTCTGACCATGGCTTCGTGGGGCGCTGGGTGTGTGTTCGGGAACCGGCTCGCGATGGCGGCCGAAGCAGGTACGGGACGAGGTGCGCCGGTCCTTGTCGTGATTTTTCTCCGCGGCGCGATGGACGCATTGGCAGCGGTTCCGCCCATCGACGACCCGCAGCTCTTCGCTCACCGGCCCGGGATCGCACTTCGACCGGGGCGGGTGGGCGGTCTTGTTGATCTCGACGGCGTTTTTGGATTGCATCCTGCGTTCGATCCCCTCGTGGATGCTTGGTCGGACGGACGCCTGGCGATCGTGCACGGCGTTGGCTCCCCGGGGCGCACGCGGTCACACTTCGATGCCCAAGACGCAATGGAGATAGGCGTGCCCGAGCGGCGCACTGGCAGTGGGTGGCTCAACCGGGCGGCAGAGCTGATCGATACCACAGACGACGCCTTCCACGCCGTCGCGGCGACAAGGGTTCTGCCCCGCAGTCTCGTCGGGGGTCACGACGCGTTGACCGTCGAGAACCTGCGGCGGCTACAGGTGGCGCGGCCCCGATCCGGACCGGATATCGAGCTCCTCGGGCGGCTTGGCGCCCTCTACGATAGGGAGGGGGCCGGTCGATTGCGGGGGCGAGGATTGCAGGCGTTGCGGGCAACGGATCGCGCCATCTCCAACGACCTGGCCCGCGTTCGACCTTCCTCCGGAGTCCACTATCCCGAGTCGCAGCTGGGCAACGCCTTGCGCCAACTTTCGGTGCTCGTGAAGGCGCGAGTCGGTCTTCGCATCGGGTTTGCCGAGAGCAGTGGCTGGGATACGCACGTCGCACAGGGGGCGGCGAGCGGTGGGTTTGCGCGAGCGGCTGCGGATCTTGCCCGGGCCATGACCGCCTTCTGGCGCGACCTCGGCAAGCACCGCGACGAGGTGCTCGTTCTGACCATGACCGAGTTCGGCAGGACCGTGGCCGAGAACGGTTCCGGTGGGACCGATCATGGACACGGTTCGCTCTCGTTTGTTCTTGGGGCATTCGTCGACGGTGGCCGGGTGCACGGGGCGCTTCCACCGCTCGACCGGGAGAACCTCTTCGAGGGCCGGGACCTCCCGGTGACGACCGATTTCAGGGCGGTTCTGACCGAGGTCGCCGGGTTCCACCTCGGGATCCCAAGCGCCGCACGCCTCTTCCCCGGGTGGTCTGGTGCCAGGTTTCCTCTTCTCCTATAGCATTTCTTCAACGCATTGACCGTGGCGCCATTGGGTTCTTGGATTGGCTTTGGCGGTCAAAACGTTGAAGAAATGCTATAGGTATGGTTGATGGGTATTCAGAGAATGCCGGGGTAAGCTGAGGTCGGTCGCCGAGGGAGGTTCGAATGCGAGGTGCAGGTTTGGTTCTTCTTGTCGCTGCCGTTGCTGGTTCGTCACTGGTTTTTGGGGGTGATCGGCCTGAAGGAAAGGGTTTTGCAACTCGATCAGTCGTATATGCGCGCCACGGAATGGTCGCGGCAGCCCATCCCCTGGCCGTCGAAATCGGCGTCGATATTCTGCGGTCCGGTGGCAGCGCCGTCGATGCCGCGATTGCGGTCAATGCTGCACTCGCCTTCATGGAGCCGACCTCCTGCGGGCTGGGCGGTGATCTCTTCGCCATGGTCTGGGATCCGAAGACCAAAACGCTTCACGGGCTCAATGGGTCAGGGAGGGCGCCTGCGGCGCTCACCCGCGACAAGGTGCCGCCCGAAGAGGATGGCACCATCCCGGTGTTCTCCCCTTTTGCGTGGTCGGTGCCCGGGTGCGTCGACGGATGGTTCGAACTCCATGAACGGTTCGGCAAGCTGCCGATGACGCAGTTGCTGCAGCCGGCGATCGATGCCGCACGCGAAGGCGCACCGGTACCGCAGGTCATCGCGGCGGGCTGGGCCCGTGCGGCCCAGGTCTACGGCGACAAGCC
>CAZCEX010000456.1:0-4025 GCA_964497785.1 uncultured Thermoanaerobaculia bacterium
GTAGGGACAGGGTTTACCCCTGTCCGCGGATTCTGGATCTCGTATCAAGAGGGAACGCTGGCGAGTTTTGCAAGAGGCAACTGCAGAGTAACTTACGTTTGCCAGCCGACAATTGTGCCTCGAAGTTTCGAAGGAGTCTGGGCGTCAGCGCCAAAAAGGTGCAACAGGACCTCCAGGCGGCTGGAGGTTCGCAGGCGGAACGGGTCTCTTTTCCACGCCAGGGCCGGCTTTTCGCCACAGCTTGCCTTTTGATTGCCATCTTCCTGGACTTCCATGGGAGACAAGAAACGGAGGCAGATATGTCTATGCAATCGCCCAACATGAAGATAGTCCTGAAACTTGCGCTTATCGCAGTCTTGACGGTTCTGCTTTGGATACCCGCCCTGATGATTCTCGTCCTGGTGGAGGAGAGGGCGGATCGCCAGCAGGAGGTGCGCTCAGAGATCGAGAACATCTGGGGGGGAGAGCAGACGATTCAGGGACCGGTACTGGTCGTGCCGAGTCGGGCCACCTTCGTACAGACCGACGCGAGTGGTTTCGTCGAGAAGCGGCCGAGCCACCGGTTCATATTGCCGACGACTTTCGAAGTGAAGGGCCGCCTCGAACCAGAGGTGCGCAGACGATCGATCTTCGAAGCCGTGGTCTATACCGCCGTGCTCGATCTTTCAGGGTCGTACGATCTGGCAGATCTTCGGGAGGTGCCCGTTGAGGCTCTGGCCTGGGATCAGGCCGAGCTGCTCGTGGGACTGGGGGATCTGCGGGGTCTGGCCGAGATGCCGACGGTAACGTGGCAAGGGTCGCCGCGAGTTCTCGAAGCGGCTGCCCGAGAGGAGTTCGTCAACCCGGCTCTGGTTGCTTCGGTGCCAACGGTGCTCGATCGCGAATCCACCGATGGTGTTGTACGGTTCGAAATCCGCCTCGAGGTCCGTGGCAGTGAAAGCCTCTTCGTTGTGCCGGTTGGTCGCACGACCCGGGTCGAGCTGGAATCGGTTTGGCCGGACCCGAGCTTCGGCGGCGCCTTTTTACCGCACGAACGGGCTGTCGGTGACGACGGGTTCGATGCGCGCTGGAAGGTCCTCCACCTCAACCGTGAGTTTCCGCAACAGTGGCTGGCCCCCCGCGAGCCGGACTGCCACCTGACTTCGACCTTTCACGAAGCGGCGTTCGGAGTTCGTCTGCTGCCGGGGATCGATGCGTACGCCCGGGTTTCGCGAGCCCTCAAGTACTCCGGTATCTTTACGCTGCTCACCCTGATGGCTTTCTTCGTTGTCGAGCACGGCCAGCAACAACAGGTCCATCCCCTACAGTACGCGGTGATCGGGTTCGGGCTCTGCCTCTTCTACCTTGCACTGCTGTCGATCGGGGAGATCCTGCCGTTTGACATCGCTTTTCTTGTTGCGGCGGCGACCATCGTCGCTTTCGTTACCTGGTATGCGCGCGGCATTCTGCGAGGTCGCACGGGGCCGGTTTTGGTGGCGTCAGTTTTGGGCATGGTGTACCTGGCGCTCTTCGTCATGCTACGGCTGGAGGACCTCGCGTTGCTCATGGGCACCGTGCTGCTGTTGCTTGTTCTCGGTGTGGTGATGCGGCTGACGCGGAAGCTCAATCAGGTTGCCGTTCCTGCGGAGGCGCCGCCCAGGCTGTGAGCGGGAGGACTGGGGACGGGACCGTGGCCGCAACCTGGCCCCGTTGATTGCCGGGTCGCGTGCTGCTTCACGTTGCAGTGATGCGGAAGATCTCCAGGAGCACCTGAACGGCCTTCTCCATATCGGCAACGGCGATGCACTCGTCGGTGGAGTGCTCGTTCTGGGCGCCGATGCCGATGACGGCCATTTCGATGCCGCGGTTGTTGTAGATGGAGGCATCGGTGAAGCCGGTCATGAATACCGCCTGTGCCTCGATGCCTACCGTCGACAGGGCCTGCTTGGCGACCTGTACCGACCAGGCGTCGTCGGCAATACTCACCGCACGGCACATCTGTTCGACCTTGATCTCCACCGTCGCGCCCGCTGCCTCCACTTCGGTGCGGATGATCTCAGTCATACGCTGGGCGAGGGCGACCGCTTTGTCGTGGTCGGCGGAACGGCACTCGGCGAGAAATGTGCACGCGTCGGGCACACCGTTGCGGATGATGCCGCCATTGATGACTCCGACGTTGGCGGTGGTTTCGTGGTCGATGCGGCCGAGATCGAGCGCCGCGATGGCTTTCGATGCGGCACGGATGGCGTTGATGCCTTTCTCCGGTTCCATGCCGGCGTGGGCGGAGCGCCCACCGATCTCGACGTCGATGGCGAAGTAGGTCGGGCCGCCGATGATGATGGTGTCGAGGGTGTCGTTGTCCATCAGGAAACCACGGCGGGCCTTGAGGCGATCCATGTCCATCATTTTCACGCCGAGAAGGCCGACCTCTTCCTGACGACTGATAGCGAACTCGATCGGCGGTCGGACCTTTGATACCCGAAGTGCTTCCAGTACCTCGGCGATGCCGGCTTTGTCGTCGGCGCCGAGGATGGTATTGCCGCGAGAGCGGATGACACCGTCTTCGAGCACGGGTTCGATGCCGACGCCTGGTTTGACGGTGTCCGCGTGGCACGACAAGAGGATCGCTTCTGCTCCGTCGCTTGAGATGGCCTCGAACGAAGCCAGCATATTGCCATAGTCGTCGAGAGCCGCCGATCCGCCGAGACCTTCGACCTCACCGACGAGGTATTGGATGAAACGAGCCTCGTTGCCCGACTCCGAGTCGATCTGAACCATCTCCATGAACTGCGTGACCATTCGATTGGACATTGACGCCTCCCGTACGACTATCCTGGAGCATACAACGGGTCTGACATCCAGAAACCCGCGTCTCTGATCGGGACGGGTTAGGATGGATGCTTTGGAGGTTGTTGATCATGCGTGAGTGCCCGGGGTGTTCGAACCCGGTCCCCGACGACGGGGCTTTTTGTTCGCGGTGCGGGGTGGCTGTCGGGAATGACGAAGGATTGATCTCCGATGCCGAGCTGACAGCGGATCTGACCCCGAGTGATACGCCGCCGACCTCCAGGTCGCAACCCAGGTCGAGCTCGTCTGCCATCGGGTTGATTTCCGGGTTGCAGAATGAAGAAGGCGACTACGAGCCCGGGAGAATCCTTGCCGGGCGATATCGGGTCGTCGGCCTGCTCGGTCAAGGGGGCATGGGAAAAGTCTACCGGGCGGACGACCTCACTCTCGGTCAGGCAGTGGCACTCAAGTTCCTGCCGGATGAGCTGGCCGGCGATGCCACAAGACTCGAAAGTTTCCGTTCAGAGGTGCGTGTTTCCCGTCAGGTCTCGCACCCGAACGTCTGCCGTGTGCACGACATCGGTGAGGCGGATGGTCAGGTCTTCTTGTCGATGGAGCTGGTCGATGGGGGCGATCTGTCGTCGCTGCTCAAACGCGTCGGCCGCCTCCCCAGGGACAAGGGGCTCGAGATTGCGAGACAGCTGTGTGCGGGTCTCGCCGCCGCGCACGATCGCGGCGTGCTGCATCGCGATCTCAAGCCAGCCAACGTGATGGTCGACTCCGAAGGAAGGGTGCGCATCGCTGACTTCGGGCTTGCGGGAATCGCCGGCGGTTTCGGCGCGGGTGAGATCCGGTCCGGGACTCCCGCATATATGGCGCCGGAAACGCTTGCCGGGGAAGAGGTCACCAGACGTAGCGATATCTATGCCCTGGGTCTCGTGCTCTATGAGCTCTTCACCGGGAGCCACCCTTTCAAAGCCAACAGTATCGCCGAGTACACCAAGAAGCACCGCGAGGAGAACCCGACGCCGCCGTCGGTGGTCGTTCCAGATCTCGACCCCGAGATCGAAAAGGTGGTACTGCAATGTCTCGAGAAGGCGCCTCGGGATCGACCCCGGACGGCGCTTGCCGTGTCGGCGATGCTGCCCGGTGGGGACCCGCTGGCTGCGATGTTGGCGGCAGGTGAAACTCCGTCCCCCGAGCTGGTGGCCCAGGCTGGGGACGAAGGACGGCTGTCGGCCCCATGGGGGTGGGCGCTG
>CAZCEX010000457.1:0-4020 GCA_964497785.1 uncultured Thermoanaerobaculia bacterium
GACCGGCTTGGGGATGGGGACGATACCGTTCGGCATGGAGCACCTCCGCTCGGATAGTCAGTCGTTTCAGCCGTCAGAGCAGCTGAAGCCGCATCCTACCCGTCTGGTCGGAAATGCGCAATGCGCAGTGGATGGGAACACCCGAATACCACGCTACACTGCGAGGACTGGAGGGACCATGGTCGAGCGGCTGGTTTATCTCGATTACAACGCCACAACACCGACGGACCCACGCGTTGCGGAAGTCATGCGCCCGTTTCTGACGGGCTTTTTCGGCAATCCATCCTCCTCTCACTTTGCTGGCCGGGAAGCGAGGGGGGCGGTAGAAAAAGCCAGGGCGCAGGTGGCCTCAGCGATCGGCGCACGGCCCGAAGAAATCGTATTCACCTCAGGCGGTTCGGAGTCGAACAACCTGGCCATTCGAGGACTCGTGGCAGCTCGGGGTGGGGGACATATCGTGACTTCGGCCGTGGAGCACCCCGCGGTGCTGGAGGTCGTTCGCGCGATGGAACGAGACGGCCAGATCACGCTGACGATTCTCGAGGTCGACCGGTGGGGCCGAGTCGACCCGGCGAAGGTGGTCAAGGCCCTCAGATCCGATACCGTGCTGTTGACCCTGATGCTTGCCAACAACGAGGTGGGCGCCCTGCAGCCGGTGCGTGAAATCGCAGCTGTGTGCCGCGACAGGGGTGTGGTCGTGCACACCGACGCCGCTCAGGCGGTGGGCAAGATACCGGTTGACGTTGGCGAGTTGGGAGTCGACTTGCTGTCGATTGCGGGTCACAAGCTGTATGCGCCGAAGGGTATTGGCGCACTCTACGTCCGCCAGGGAATCACCCTTGAACCTCTGATCAGAGGCGCCGCCCACGAAATGGGCCTTCGCGCCGGGACCGAGAACGTGCTCGAGCAGGTAGGTCTGGGCGAGGCGTGTGCGCTGGTCGCGGCGGAGGTCGGGGGCGAGTCCGAGACCCTACGCGACCTCAGAGACAGTCTTCTCGAGCTGCTTCGTGATGGATTTCCTGGCGTTGAGGTTCACTCGGACCGTGACCTCTGCCTGCCGAATACCCTGAGCGTCGCATTCCCGGGTGTCGATGCGGGGCTTCTGCTCGCGCGGATCGGGGATGAGGTCGCGGCGTCGGCGGGGGCGGCCTGCCACGCGGATGAGGTCGAGGTTTCTCATGTGCTCGAAGCGATGGGGGTGAGCACCGAGACGGCCCTGTCGACCATCCGGCTTTCGGTCGGACGATTCACGACGCTGTCGGAGGTCGAGGACGGCGCAGAGAAAATCCTCTCAGTGGCCCGACAGGTGGCTCGAGGGGAGCCATCGGCCGCCGGGCCGCACGCCGACGACATCCGGCTGACGCGGTTCACCCACGGGCTGGGCTGCGGTTGCAAGATTCACCCACAGGTGCTTGAGGAAGTATTACAGGGCTTCGACCCGAGTGACCGCTCTGAGGTGGTTGTCGGCGCCCAAGGATCGGACGACGCGGCTGCCTGGCGCCTGCCAGACGGGACGATCCTGGTTCAAACGGTGGATTTTTTCACGCCGGTCGTCGACGAGCCGCGGCTCTTCGGTGCGATCGCCGCGGCCAACGCGCTGTCGGATGTATATGCGATGGGCGCTGTTCCTCTGTTTGCCCTCAACATCGTCGCTTTCCCAATCTCGATACTGCCGGTGTCGGTTCTCGAGGAGATCATGGCGGGCGCGAACGAGGTTGCAGAAGAAGCGGGGATTCCGATTCTCGGAGGGCACTCGATCGAAGACACCGAACCGAAGTTCGGTTGGGTCGTGACCGGAACCGTGACCGAAAGCGCTCTCTGGAAGAATACCGGCGCTGAGCCGGGGGATCTGCTCGTGCTGACCAAGCCCCTCGGCACGGGAGTCTGGGCCACCGCCGCAAAGGATGGCGCCGCCGATCAGGCCGGTTGGATACGAGCGAAGAAGGTGATGCGATGCCTCAATAGCGGCGCCGCCGAGGTCCTGCGGACAATCAATCCGAGAGCGGTGACCGATGTGACCGGCTTCGGTCTGCTCGGCCACCTTCACGAGATGGCGGCGGGTTCCGGGGTCGATGTTGATCTGTGGAGCCCAGCAGTGCCGGTGATTGAAGGAACGCGACGGCTCGTGACACAAGGACACCTGCCTGGCGGCAGCCGAGCCAACCTCACCTCGGCCCTTCGATGGACTGATTTTGATGATGATGTCGACGAGGTGCTGCGGGGAATTCTCTCAGATGCCCAGACATCCGGAGGGCTCCTTGCCGCTGTGGAGAGGGATCAGGCGTCGGAGGTCTTGACCAGGATGGAGGAGGCGGGCATCGAAGCCGCTGTCATTGGGGTCGTCGTGCATTGGGGGAAGGGCAGAATCCGGGTTCTGGCGGAGAGTCCCTTCGGGGGTCGATAGGCCGTGGGCCGCGATTGCCCCTGGTGTTGCGAGCCTCTGCCGCGCCGCTCGCGATCTGGCGCGACGTGTCCGATGTGCGGGCGTGAGCTGCGGGACCAGACCGGCAAAGAACTCACTCGGCTCGATCTACGTTATGAAGGGTTGAAGGAAGCGCAAGAAAAGCGCTTTCGCGGCCTCGTGACCTATGGCTCGGTCGTGGCCGCAGTGGTGGGGCTCGCGGTGGGCTTCATGCACATCGGCGCGGCTGTTGTGGTCCCGCTGATGATCGTTGCACACCTGCTCGTGACTCGTCTCGTGCTGATGCGGGAATCGTGCAGGTACCTGGGCACCTCGAGGAGGTTGATCACACGATGGATCGCACGATTGGGCATACTCTGGGGCGGAGCGTTGGGGTACGGTGCGGCCGTTCTCCCGCTGGTGGGCTCCGTATTCGCGACCGTCACCTTCGCCGGTCTGACCTGGGTGGTCCACCACTACATTCTCTGGGGACTGCAACGAGAACGCTCCCAAATGGGAAGCGCTGCGTGGGAGCGGGTGCTTCTTGTTCTCCTGGCGCTCTTGACGCTGACGGTTGTAGTGGTGCTGGTCGTGATCGCGGCACTGGTGGGGTGGACCGGGACGTATCTCATGGATCTCGCACAGGGCTAGGAGGATGTAGTGCATAGAATTGGCGGCGCATTTCGGGTGTCGTTTGGCCCATTATTTGGCGTATTATTGGCCCATACCACCAGTATGAACCTGCAAATTCGCCGAAAAATGGCCTCAAACGACCCACCGAAATCCATCCACCCTCTATGCACTACACCCTCCTAGTGATTTCCCTTGTACAGAGGAGGCAGACGTGAGCTCTCTGATGACAATGATGACCGCATTCGGACTCGCCGGTGGGGCGGGTGCAAAGGCTTTTGTACCGCTGCTCGTTCTCGGTGGCTTTCATTACACTCCGTACTTCGAGCTCAGTGACCGGTTCGCGTGGATAGCAACTCCACCTGTCATGTTGATCCTCGGCGTGCTCCTGGTGCTGGAGATTCTTGTCGATTCGGTACCTGAGCTGGGTGAGTATTCAGACGTCGTCGGCTATCTCCCGAAGGCGGCAGCTGGGTTCTTCGCCTTCGCTGCAGCAACCGGGACGATCGACGACAACCTGACCAGTCTGGCGGCTTCCGGCGTGCTCGGCGGAGGCACGGCAGTCGGTGTGCACTGGCTTCGAAACCGTATTCGGCGGCCGTTTCGCGAGGTAGCAGAGACGGTTCACCACGGCGTAGGTCGCGTGGCCAGCGTCGGTGAGGCCGGCGCGTCGACGCTGGTATCGGGAACAGCGATTCTCGCGCCCCCCCTCGCGATCACCGGCCTCGGCGCTATGCTCATGGCGGGTGTCTTTGCCGTCCGCGGAATCGACAGCCGGCGGCGCAAATGTGGGGCCTGCGGCGAGCCCGTCCGCAAAGATGCCCTGGCATGCCCGTCCTGCGGGGAGACTCTTTAACCCGCATCAAGGCTATACACCTGAGTCAGGTTGATCGTGAAAGACGGCGAGAAAGCCATATAGGGCATTTGAAACGCCAAGACGCAAAGAGCGCAAAGTTTTTATTTGAAGGGTTTTTGTCCTATCTTCGCGT
>CAZCEX010000458.1:0-4013 GCA_964497785.1 uncultured Thermoanaerobaculia bacterium
CCGGCGACACCGTCGGCGATCCCTTCAAGGACACCTCGGGTCCGTCGCTCAACATTCTCATCAAGCTGATCTCGGTCGTGGCGATGATCATCGCCCCGATCCTGTACTCGATCCACTTCGGTTGATCGACAAATCCTGATAGAAGAAACGCCGGGGCAACCCGGCGTTTTTTCTTTTTCCTTCGCTTCGAACACCGGTGAATAATGCGGGTCAAGGGTATCTCCACAACTCAGGGCGACACCAACCGCAGCGAGATGTTGTTGAACCGCGAAGACGCGAAGTTCGCGAAGATAGGACAAAAGACCTTAAATAGATACTTTGCGATCTTGGCGTCTTTGCGTTTCAAATGCCCTATATGGCTTCCTGGCCGTTTTTCGCGATCAACCTGACTCAGGTAGCCTCGATGCGGGTTAGAATCTCTTTTTTCTCAGAAAAAGATCGAGTCGGTGCTGACCCTCTCCAACGAAGCTGAGAAAACGAACCGCGAGACCCGAAAAGTCTTCACGGGCAAAGGTCGTTCCGCGAACGACCTCTGCGGATGCATGAATCGGAAGGTCATCTCCTGGAACGGTGAACTGGAGATCCAGCTCCGTCCCTGTGGCAAGTTTTTCTTGTGTCCGCACGAGCATGCCCGTCGCAGATATGTTTTCGCTGTGCCAGATCTCGGTGTGGTTTCCATCCTCCAGGTCAACGTACACCCTGAGTCTGACCTTTGTGCGTTCACTCACCATGCCGAGTTCAGTGACGATGTCGGGCAGCCGTTTTTCCAGCTCGGCCGCGGCAATCACCCGATTGGCGCCGCGCCCGACAAAGACCTTCGTATTTTCGATTTGATCGTTTTTTGCCAGCAGGATCACGCCTGCGCTGCGGCAGAGGGACCCGGATGCGCGAATGGTCTCCAGGAATGGGACCGGCGCCACCGGCGGGACTGTGCACAAGAAAAAGGTGAACGGGAACCAAACGATCCTGTCGAGGGCTCTCGGATGAGAGGTCTCGGTATGAACTGTGATGCCTGTCGGTTCAAGCAGACGGCGGGTCAATGCGACCTGGTCGGTCCGGAGATTCACTGCCATCAGGACCTCGGGGGGCGAGTTCGCCCCTCGTGATGCCCGCTGAGTTCTTGTTTCACGCATCGGGTTGTAGGCGAGGGCGCCTGCACGCAGAAATTCCTGATAAAGGCTGTCGAGAGTCGATTGAACCGCTTTCATTTCCTCAGGGGATCGCCCCTCACCGATCATCGCCCGGCCGGCTGACTGAATCTCGTCCCGGGATGCGCTCAGGAGGTACTTCCGCGGGAGTCGGGTGACGAGTTCCTGGATCAAGTTCAATCGAGAGGCGGTTTCATCGGTGCCGATCTTTTTTCGCAGTTCTCCAGACAGCTGAGCTACGACAGCGAAGAGAACGGTGAGTTCCGGCCGCGAAGACGTCATCCTACGATTGTAGCCGAGGGTCGTCTCGGACTGATGGAGCATAGATCACAGGATTTGGGCAATGCGCGTCGGCAGTGCGTTGGTTTTCTTACCTATGAGAACTTTGCGCCCTTTGCGTCTTTGCGGTTCAATTGCGCTATATCGCCTTCTGAACGCGTTTCACGATCAACCTGACTCCGGTGCACCGGTTGGACCGTCAGCGAGGCGGCTCAGGACGTCTCAGTGTGAGATAGAGGGCGGCAGCAACAATCGCCCCGAGGCCGTCGGCGAGCATGTCTTTCTGGGCGTCCCACGGGTCGCCCTGAGAACCGAGGAAGGCCGCTCCGGCGGTCGGGTCGGAAAGGGCCGCGTAGAGCCACTCGATGATCTCGTAGACCGCTGCCACCGTGAAGATGAACATCACCGGCACGAGGAACAGCAGCCACCGAGCTTCGATGAGCTTTCGGCGATCGAGCAGCTCGGCAAAGGCGAATGCGTAAAAGCCGACCGAAAAGTGGGCGATGCGGTCGTAGTGATTGCGCTCGAAACCGAAGGTGTCGCTGACCCACTGGAAGGGCACCCGCTCGAATGTGTAGTGGCCTCCTATGGTGTGCAGGAAAACATCGGCGATGAAGCAGGACGAGCAGTCAGCCTCCACTTGCCAATGCCGAAAGACGCTTCAATAGCGCTGCCTCGTCTTCGCCGCCCACGGTCCCGACGACCCCTTTCGTCGTATTGGTTACCCCGACCAGTCCGGTGTACGGCACCTGCTTGGTGAGTACCGGCAGTCCGTCATGTGAAACGGCTTTCCATTTTCCGGCCAGCGCACTCCACTGTGTGTCGGTCTTCTCTCCCGCCTGCGGCAGCATCACGAAGACGCGATAATCAGTCTCATCACTCTCCGAATATTCTGCCGATACGCAGTTCGTGAGTTCTCGAAGTCCGAGGAATGCCTCACGGGTGAATCTTTCGGAACCAGGGATACGGCCCTTCGACGGTAGCTTCGAAAACTCCTCCGGCATGCCGTCTTTCCCCGGCAGGGCGGCGGCGATCGCGGTGACGATCGCCCGACCGGTTTCCGCGTCGAGCTCACCGTCGTAGACGTCGACCTTGACGTAAAAGCGGTCCTTGGCGAGCAGGCACTGGTAAGGGGGCGAGATCACGGCCTGAGCGCCGATGTCCTGTGTCTCAGCGTCCTCCGGCGCTTCGGTGCGGTAGATTCCGTAGGCGTTGAGGGGGCTCCCCATGTCGTAGACCCCGACGGCCACTGTGACGTCGCCGTGGGAGAGCTCCGCGGTCGCGAGCCCCTGAAAGCCGTACTGGAGGAAGGTCTCTGCCGCCCCGTTGATGTGCTCCCACAGCGTGGTGGGGGAGAAGGTCATGGCTTCGCCGGCCGGGTCCCAACCCTCGACGGCGGGAAACTCGGCCGCGAAGGCGGGGGTGATCGTGAGGACAGCAAGAAGCAACAACGCTGTCGTTTTCACAGTGACCCCTATGCGATGGTCAGTAGCGAATGCGCTGAGATCAGGTTGGCCCTGATGTCAACGCCGAATGGGCATGCGCCCTTGCAGGGAGCCTCGCAGCCCATGCACTGCGCGCCGTTTACCGAGCCGAGGCGTGCGTACTTGCCCATGGCCTCTTTTTCGCGGCCCTGGCCTGTGAAGTAATAGGAGTACCGCATGATGGTGCTTACGGGAAGGTGCTCGACGCATTGACCGAGGCACTCCTTGCAGCCATGGCGGCAATAGAGGTTGTTGTGCGCGACTCTGTAATCGTCGAGCAATCGGGCCTCCGCAACCTTCATAGTTACACCCGAGAGAGCGACGAACTGGTCGACCTGCTCGAAGTCTCGCATGCCGACGCATACCGTGTGCATGTCGGGATTTTGCAAGACCCACTTGATGGCCACTTCGCGCAGCTGGGTCACGCTCGTAATGCCGTGCTTTTCGCGGAACGGCTCGGTCTTTGCGTAAGCCTTTTTTTGCTCCGCGAGCCACTCCTGGATCTCCTTGATCGCCTCTTCCCGCGATTTCCCTTCCGCGACCTGGCCTTCGAGGTACTTGAGCAGCCGCCCAGTCGGGTTTTCGGGGTCGAACGGCGGCAGGTCGACGGCGCCGGGCGCGGTCTTCATTGCCGTAGTGCCGATGTTGGCCTCTTTGCAGGCCTTGAGCACCTTTTCAGCCTCGTCCTTGTTCATGAAGTTGTAGGACAGGAGCATGAGGTCGAAACGGCCGTCTTCGACGGCGGCCAACAGCACCTTGTCCATGCTGTCTTCGCCCTCTTCCCGCGGGCCGTGACAGGAGATGCCGCCGTGCTTGAGCTTGCCGTCCGCCTTGAGCTTTTTGATCGCGGCGTGAAAGCCTGCGTTCTTGATGACGTCTGCCTTGCCGACGGCGTGCATGAAGAGGGCGTCGGCGTACTCGGTTTTGAGGCGCTCGAGGCACTTGCCGTAGCGATCGAGGAAGGTCTGCTCGGTGTCTTCTTCCTTGACCTCCAGCTTGGTGGTGATAAAGACCTTTGACCGGTCCATGTGCTGCAGGGCCTCGCCGATGAGGCGCTCATGCTCACCGTTGCCGTACGACTCGGCGGTGTCGAAGTAGTTGA
>CAZCEX010000459.1:0-4007 GCA_964497785.1 uncultured Thermoanaerobaculia bacterium
GAAAGGACAATAGGCATGATAAAAATAGGGCCTGTGGCAATAATATCCGAAACCCCCATACATGTAAGGTGGTCTTATATAGGCACGCCCCCCGGCTCGTACATAGGTATTACCCCTGTTAATATTTACGTTCCTACTGTTATCTATATTTATATTTTTTCTACTGTTATCAATATTTGTTCTGTTTCCACTATTGTTTTTAATCCCCGAAGTTCTATTTCCTGCATTAGAAGTATTAGGTCTTGTAATGTTCCCGGAAGCTGATCTATCGGATACCTTTTGCTTAGGAGCAACATCCCTTTGCTGAGTACCTGGTGTTCTGTTGTAACTGCGATTACCAGATGTGGTATGTCCTCCGTTAATTGACCTGGAAGGTGCGTTGTAGGACGTAGAAGACCTGTTGGGTGCTGAGCGCTGCGTATTTTGACGCGGAGCAGAAGATCCTGGAGGGCGCTGAACGCTGGGGGCTGGGACGGGACGCCATGCTTCTGCCGCCGCCTCTGGATGCACCGTGGCCCATTCTTTGTGCATTTATTGCTTCGATGGGTACTATAAGAAAAAGTAATATTATCAGTATTCCGAAACTCTTATTTACTAGTGTATTTTCTTTAAACATAATTTATTTTTATTAAGAAAGCTGCCTTATGATTTTTCCATTATGTCAATTAGCCTTGCATTTGGAGGTGGTAAAAATTCAAATATAGTATTGGAGAGCCTGGGGTTAATGTCCCAATCGCTAAATACAGATTCGAATCGTAAATTTTGTTTCCCTTTTTGAATTATTATAAAACGTTTTGGTAAATTCCAATTACTGCTTGAGATCCATAACTGAAAATGCATATTCTCATTGGTGGCTCTGATATAAAAACAGTCTTCGCGGTCTACTACTGTTTTGCCCAAATACTCCAGTGTATTGAAGTCTGTCAAAATATCATCGGTAAATGAAGGATAGAAAAAATCTGCCGCAGGAAACTGGAATTCAAATCTGGTGTGCAGGCCATCCATCATCTCAATTATATTTCCCGTAGCCTCCAGGGTAACGTAATTGTTTTCATTAAAAGAATACATGGAGGCATAGGTGCCGTTAAACCAAAAACCATGTTTTCCTTTATCTCCGGATCTTTGGAAAACCATTTTATCGGGACCTGACATACTAACATGGCTGGTACTGTAATGGGTTTCTATTTTTTGTTTATCATCCAATCTGTCTATAGAAGTTTCTATAGAAAAACTTACCGCTTCAAGTTCGCCAATAATATCTGCCATCCTATCCAGGATATATACCGCGGCGGAATCTATTTGTCTTGCAGCCTGACTTTGGCCGTAAAAAGGAAGTGCTAAAAAAGCAAGTGTTAGTATGTATTTTTTCATAGTCCTAATTTACTAATTTTAGGTTTATTTATAAAGCGGGAAACATGGTTTTTGAAATTTAATAAGAGCTCAATAGATTCAAATGAATTAAATGCCATTAAACCTGGGTCAGTCCTCTATTTTACTTACAAAATACATTTTCATCAGCCCCTTGTTTTTGACCGCAATCTCGCCCCTGCTCTCGCAGTCAAAACTGTCTTTGATCAATGCAAATGTGTTTTCCGTTATATTGATCTTTCCTGATTGCGAATTAGATTCCATACGGGAGGCCATGTTTACGGCGTCGCCCCAAATATCATAGGCAAATTTTTTGGTGCCCACCACACCTGCCACCACGGGCCCGGTATTGATGCCAATACGGATATCAAAACGAGTCAGGTTTTCGGGGTTCAGGGTCTTGGCGCGATTTACAAATTCAATCATTTCCAGGGCCGCCAGCACCGTTTTAGTAGCATGGTCCTGAGATGGAAAGGGGAGGCCCCCGGCGCACATATAGGCATCCCCGATGGTCTTGATCTTTTCCAGACCATGCTTTTCAATGATCTCATCGAACTTTGAGAAATAATAATCTATGGTTTCCACCAATTTTTCAGGTGCCAAATTATCCGCATAATGGGTAAACCCCTTAAAATCGGTAAACATTATGGATACGGATTCAAACTTTTTGGCCTGAACCTTGCCCCGCTGCTTTAATTCTATGGCTGTTTCTTCGGGAAGGATATTCAATAGCAATTTGTCCGACCTGTTCTTTTCCTCTTCGATAATATTCTTGGTTTTCTTTATAAATATATTACGCCTGTAAAGTCCCATTGCCAGGAAAAAAATCAGTATTAAGACTATAATAGAAACATAAATAATAGTTTTTTGTCTTCGGTCTTTTAATTTTTGTATTTCTGATTCTTTCTGCAGCAGATCCACTTCTGATTGTTTTTGTGCAACTTCAAAATTCGTCCGGATATCTGCCATTTGCTCCATTTCCTTAAGGTTGGTAACGCTATCCCGGTAAGCAATGTGGTTCTTGTAATAGGTATTAGATTTTTTATAATTTCCAACATAATCGTACAATTCTGAAAGCTTCAGATTACTCTCACTTATCTGCTCCTTAAGCCCATATTTATCAGCAAGATTAAGGCTTCGTTTTGCATAGCTAATTGCCCTGGACCAGTCATTCTTCCGGAGGTAGATATCAGACATATACGTAAGGTAAACGGAGATTGGGTAGTAATCCTGTAGCTCCTCCAATATAGTGATCGCTTCATTGATATTCACCTCTGCCTGGTCATCTTCGCCCTGTTCGGCATAGACCATCCCAATGTTTCCTTTATTGTAGGCCGAACCAATTGGGTAATTGGTATTCCTGAAGATCTTATCTGATTCTTCAAAATAGATGAGTGCAGAATCCAGCTTGCCATTATTAAAGTAATCATCACCGGCATTGGTGAGTGCTGTTGCAACGTTTATGGAATCTTTTTCTTTCTTAAGGATCTTGATGGCATTCTGGTAATATTTTATGGCATTATCATGATTTCCCATAATTGAATACACATCGGCAATAGCAAAATTTGCTTTCCCCAGGTTACGTCCTTCTCCTTCTTCTTCAGAGGCAATCCTGGCGACTTCAAAATAGGTTTCCAGTGCCTTACTAAGGTCGCCTTTAAGTCTTAACGCATTGCCTTTCCCCAGAAATCCGAAAATAATATATTTTACAGAATCTAATGCTCTGGCGGCCTCAATTAATTCGAGACTATAGGTAAGCATTTTATCTGCATCCGCCTGATTAGCTTCGATTTCATTTAGTATTTCTAATTTATCGCTGTCGCTATAATTCCCTGATAAGTAAATAGCTTCCAAACTATCTGCAACTGCTTGATTCTGGCTATATCCGGCAAAGAAAGCAAAATAAAAAAAGCCTATTAATAAAAAGGCTTTTTTTTTAAAATCATGAACTCTTAAAAGAGTAAACTCGTTCATTGTATAAATACTGTTAGAGTCTTATTATCGATGAGGCTGGAGTTTAGGATCAATTCTAAATGTACCCTTTCGTTTACCGCCGTTATTTCCATTATAGACGGTGAAAGATAAGGTGTAACTTTCTTCATTTTTTGGATTCCTTTTAACTGTCCCAATAACCTGTTCTGGATAGCCACCATCCCCATTTAACGTATCACGACCAAAAAGATCACTGCCCTTTTCATGTTTTATTCTTGTAATATTAACAATATCATTGGGAGAGGAAACAGAAAGTCCAAGCCAGGTTATTGTTTCACCTGGATCTACAGAAGTAGTATATTCTTCATTCAATCCTTTTCTTCTTGGTTCTCCTAGCCATGAATGTTCTTCCACTTTTTTCTTTGTAATATTCTCAGTATCGACATAAAGTATAACATTATGATTTTCCATAGTTAGTTGGTTTTAGTTTATTGATTAATACTTTTTTTCTTCAAAAAAGATAAGAAGTTAAGGATCATCTATTTTGGTTTTAAGGACGAACAGGCCTTTTTACCTTCCCAGCATAAGGTTTTTCTTACCGAAAGAATAATAGATACAAAATTAACGAAAAAGTACAATTAGTCTGGATTCTGTTATTCTAAGCTTAAATTACAAATACAAATGAATAAACCATACAACGACAATAA
>CAZCEX010000460.1:0-3962 GCA_964497785.1 uncultured Thermoanaerobaculia bacterium
ACATCAACATATTGTGGTCAGTCAGTCTGGGATGTCGATACAGATATCATTCCAACCCATTTATACATCCAAGAATTAGATAGCGTTGGGATAGATTGAGATTATTCCCAGCACGGGAAAAATAAAGATACCATGATTTGTGGCTGTCAGGTCAAGTAAATCTCGTGTCTTGGTATGTAAAGTCATCTTCCGTTGTGTTTGCGTTTTTCCCGGTAACCAGCCTGCCGGCACCGCACGTTGTCCAGCCGCTGCCGGGCCGCCGTGCGCCAGCTTGTCGCTACCCAGTCCACGGACGCTGGTCATGCCAGTCCATTTTTAGTGGCACGGATGCGGTAGTCTACAATTTTATCATATCTTTTTATGGTCACTGGCATTTGGTGACCTAATAACTTTTACAAATTTTTTCGAGCACCATACCCCCTAAAACCATAAAGGATTTAGCATACATGCCCCCCCCCTTTGGGGTTGTTGGCCTACGATGCGAAGCGCGACGAGCCAAGCTCAAACGGCGAAGGCCGGCGCGCCTGGTGCGATATTCTGCGAGCGGAGCGCTGCAATCGACGTGATGATGCCCCGCGCTTGATTCCATGTGGTCACAATTCCCGGTATGGAAGTGTCGATTGCAGTGAGATGTCCTTGGAACGCTTGAAACCTGGCCAGCTCATCTCATTTCACACACCTCAGCCGACTGATTTTTTTTGAATCATTTGCCATTTGAAACGCAATTAAAGCACTTAGCATCATCAGAAAAATCAACAACGCGCAGTAATTGATTTCGGATATCTTCTGCGTCAGCCCCCAAATCGACGGTGGCAAATCTTATCGCATGCCCTTGAATTATGACTGTTTCATTTACCATTTGATCAACCGCCGGATGAAGGAGAAGGCCCGAAGCATGAGGGGCCAGCGGATCTTTACTGCCCTCCTGGGAGCGCAGGTAAGCGTATATTTGGTAAACATATCCACTTCGCAGGGTTTCTTCTCTGTACCAACCCCGCGTCACTATGGCAGTAAACTTTGTATCAATAATTATGCGCTGTTCTAAGCCATGGTGATCGAGGACAACATCGATGCGCATCGAAGGCAGGATTTTTTCGATCCCCGATGTTTTCTCATCTATCAACCAGCCGAGAGTTTTTCCTGCACCTACACGCCATCCTTCTGGGGACAGCACGACATCATAAAACCCTGCAACGGCCTTCTCATAAAGTTTCCTGAGCCAGGCAACCTCTCTGTCCGGGCGAACAAAAGACTTTCCGCCTGCCATTTCTGTGGGTAACGCCAGATCAAAAGCAAGGTGCGCCGCTGACACCATGAGTTTATCATCTGCGTCATGGCGCCCAAAGCGATCGACAGAAATTTCGTTTCGGCTGGGTTTCTCTCCTACCACACCGATACTTTTTAGACCACCTGCAATCACGCGGCATCGATGTGCGAGTTCGGGACGGCTGACTATTCCTGCAATTGTATCCAGCGCTGCACGAACAAATCGGTTTCGTGGTGTATTAACAGTCAAATCCTCAAAGAGACAGGCAACTTTTCCTCTTGCAAGGAGTTGGCGACGCTCAGTGGACAGAAGGTCAATTCGCCCCCGAAGTCGATTCAGCACGGCTTTTCGTGGCTGATATCCAATACTCAGGCTACGCATAAGCCGACGTTCCACCGCCCGGGCAAGAACCTCGGCGATAAGATCAGGGATATCGTCAGGGTTATCCTCTAAAGCAATCTTTTCTTTATCGAGTTGACGGAAAAGTGCCGAGGCATAGAGCATCAGAAGCCAGAGATTGCGAACGGGAATTCTGCCGATACGGCCGCTGCCCAATTGGACAGGAGGGTGAATCACGGAGGCCCTTACTTCCATCATTAAAATCCTTCAAGCAGACGCTGTTGAGCCTTTCGTGCCTTGTCTAAATTGTCGAACCAATACTCAGCAAGCAATGGACCTATTTCGGTCTGGACAACCTGCCTAAACCATTCGTGTGCATCGGTGATTGGTATCCCAATGGGGGGCGTAACATAGCTGTGGCCGATTCGAAACTGATGGCCCAGGGTGGTATCTGCGGCGATCTCTTCGTTCAATGCAAGGATTCGTTTCTCGATTTCGGAAAGGACCTCTGAGTCGATTCCACACTGTCTATGAACCCAATCATGCCATGTTTTTCCAAGTTTTGGCTCCAGATCAATGAATGCAAATCGTCGCCGAAGGGCGAGATCAACAAGAGCGATCGACCTATCTGCGATGTTCATCGTTCCTATTACATACAGGTTGCCTGGAATAAACACCCGTTCTCCGTCCACTCGACGGTAACAGAGCTCAAGCGCTTCAGAAGGGGTTCTTTTGTCTGCTTCCAGCAATGTTAACATTTCGCCAAATATTTGTGCCGGGTTTCCTCGGTTAATCTCTTCGATGACAACAACATATCGGGCAGATGGTTCCTTGGATGCCGCTTTTACCATTTCAATTAATGGGCCATCGACCAATGACAGTTTACCATCGCCGCTTGGCCGCCAACCGCGGACAAAATCTTCATAAGACAGATTGGGGTGGAATTGCACCGCTCTAACCTTGCTGTTATCGTTTCGTTGGCCAATCAATGCATATGCCAGGCGTTTGGCCAGCCAAGTCTTCCCTGTGCCAGGAGGTCCTTGCAGGATTATGTTTTTCTTTGTGCGGAGCCTTTCAATCTGGTTTTCCAGTTGTGCTCGTTCAATGAAGCAGCCATCGGTTAAGATGTTATCAATTGTATATGGCTCAATAGGAGGATCCGTGACAGTGGATTTCGGCTCGAAGTCATCGTCATCCTCTTGTCCTTCTTGATCGGGTGGATCTGTTGGCGGTGTAGGTCCAACATCCTTGTATCGCCAGGCAGCCAATGACAGCTCGGGAAAAGAGTGCACAGGATAAGATTCTTCCTGGAAACGAGCTTCTATTGTATCCAAAACAGTTAAATAGTCGTTTGCATTGCAGCGCCTCTTTGGACCATTTAGTCCGATTTGGATTCCAAGCTTTTTATCGATATAAAGTCTTGATTGCCTATCCAGGGTTAAATTATTCCAAGGCCGGATCCAATAAAACCCCATGGTTAAATTCCAACCAACACTAAATTGATTCGTCACAACATCATAAGCCTTGATAAATGCGGATCGGGCCTGGTCACCCTCAGATTCGGCAAATCGAATCGCTTCGGCAAAGATTTCCCATAGATTGTCGATATCGTTCGGAACCCGGTCCTTCTCGTAACCGAAAAACCATGATCTCTGGTTATTCAAAATGGGTATCCCCTCAAATGACTCTGGAACAGGTTCGTTCACTTGCAGCAGGTTCGCCAACTCTTCGGCGATGGTTTTGCGATTGGCATCTGTTATACCTCTGTTGAAAATCCCCATGGTGGTAAAGGGGCAAATGTCTTTAAGCGGTCCGGATGTACCGTCTGCGAATTGATCCTGCAGATTTGAAAGACCTTCCACGCGCCCGGCGATGTCATGGATCCCTGCGATTAAAGCTGTCCTGTTTTCTTTGAACTTAAGCAGATTGTCGGCCACAGCCTCATAAAACTGTGTCCATTTGAATCGCTCCTTATCCACCGCAATATCACCGAACCGCTCCCGCCAATACGGTGCATTCCGAAAACGACTAAGGTCTTGGGGTTTATCCTCGAAGGTAAAGGCAATCAATGCATCGGTCGTCCAATCACCCGGCAATACTCTCCAGACTGTACCTCTGAATGTGTAGAAATACCATTCTCGATAAGGATCAAGTGGTATCCATTCGACGTTAACCTTAAGACCATCACCAAGATTCTTAGTTACCTTGCCAATGGCTTTGATCGCCATTACAGAAACTGATTTTCCCCGGTTATCGAAAGGCAGGTTATGCTTTCGAACATAGGCTGATTTTATTGCGATGCGATCACCGGGCACAATCGATTTAACCAAGGCGCTGTCCTTTTCGGTGGGACTCC
>CAZCEX010000461.1:0-3959 GCA_964497785.1 uncultured Thermoanaerobaculia bacterium
GGCGCCTGTGTGGCAGGCGATACAGGTGGCCGAGCCCACGTAGCGCGGCGACAGGGCGCGCTTCCCACGCACTGTTCGGCGCAGGAAGTCGACCTCAATCGCGTTCACTTTTCCGTCGGCAGCGCGCTCGAAGCGCACTCGCCAGGGTTCCTGCACACAGAAAAACTCGTCCTGGCCTATCGGGTTGAGGCGGTCAGGGGCAAACTCCCGGATCGCCAGGCCGTCCTTCTCTAGCCATATCTTGAAGCTGAAGCCGCCGCCGAGATCGTAGATCCCTTCGTATTCTCCGAGGCTCGAGGTGTCGAGAGCCAGGGGGCTGGGCCGAGCTCGCCAACGCTCTTCTGCGGTGGCGCCCTCTGCGTCCTTGATACCCGGGTCGGCGCCGGCCTCTGAGAGCAGCAACACCATATCTTCGTGGCCCGCCATGGACGCGACGTGCAGTGGGGTCCAGCCTTCGCGGGTAGTGGCGTTGACGTCAGCACCGCGTGCGAGGAGCAGGGCGGCCACTGCCGTGCAACCGCGGCGAGAAGCGACGTGGAGAGCGGTGCGCCCCCACTGGTTCGCCAGGTCAATTTCGGCGGCCGCATCGAGGAGTTTCTCGACCGCTACCGCGTTGTCGTGGTGGCAGGTCCAGTGCAGGGGAGTACCGCCGTCGGCGCCTACGGCATTTGGAGAAGCCCCGGCGGCCAACAGCTCGTCAAAGCTCCGCCAATGCGCCCTGATTCCGGCCCAATGGAGGGCGGTGAACCCCCGTGCATCGGTGGCTGTGATCGCCGCCTCTGAATCCAGCTCGAGGAGCTTGTGCACGGCGTGGTAGTCACCGCTTTTGGCCGCTGCGACGATGTCGTTCTTGGCATACTCCGCAGCTGCACCATTCACCAGAACGAGCCCGAGCACCACGCACAGATTGACGCTGACCCTCGAATACCCCATGTGCACCACCTTCCATTGTGAGACGTGCCCTACGAACTCCCAAGGAGCTACGCATTTCGGGGCTCAGGGGTTTTCAACGATTTCCTCCGCCCATCCGGTTGCCGGGATGGTTGCCGCCACAAAGACGCTCGATGCCGAGTTGTGGTAGCAGGCGTCCCGCCTGCGATCCGAGATCGATCTCGATGACCATGACGATGAGGATGAAGAGCCGTGGGTGATTTCTAAATTGGAGTCTCCGATTGAGAATATCCGGTCAGGCTTCGGGCCGCAGGGGAGTGCTCAGGGGTGGTAGGCTGAGGTCGATCTGCGGGGCGCGCTTTCTAGCGTTTCCTTGACTGTGGGGGTTCCATTGAAACGATATTTCCTTTCCGGTCTTGTTCTGCTGATTTCGGCCGGGTGCCAGCCTTCGCCTGACACCATTCAGGCCGTCGCCGATGGATATATCGATGCCTGGGCGAGCTTTTATCCATCTCATGCCTTGTCGGCCGGCCAGGCCGATGCCGCCTTTCGTTTTGAGGACTTCTCACAGCGACGCATCGACGAATGGCTCGATTTCAACCGACAGGCCCTCGAACGTTTGCAGAACCTCGGCATCGCTGAGTCACTGGACGACCGCATCGACACGCGTCTGCTCGAGCAACAGATCAGGCGCGAAGAGTTCAAATGGGGGGAGGTCCAGATCCACCGGACGGATCCGCTCCTCTACTCGAACCTTATCAACCACAGCCTGACTCCTGTCCTCGTCAGGCAGAACCTCTCCGATCAGCAGAAGATCGACGCTGTCATCCAACGAATGCAGGGGTTGCAGAGGCTGTGTGATACGGCTCGGGGCAACCTTGTGGACGGTCGCCCCGCTTCCACCGAAGCTGCTGCACATCACATCCGCTCGACAGCTGCCTTCCTTGAACAGAGCCTCGCCTCAGCCTTGGGGTGCTCGCCAGAAAACCCCCATCACGAGATCCTGGTGGAAAGCTGCATTCAGACCGCGAATTCGTTGAACGACCTGGCGCAGTGGCTCGAAAACGAGCTGAGCATTTCGTCGAACGACGCATATGGAGAACAGCGTTACGCGCGAGAGCTGGCTCTGGCCTACGGAGCAGACATGAGACCTGAGATGCTCGAGCAGTTGGCGTTGACGGAGATCCAGACCGTCCGGGGGCTCATGGAACAGCTCGCCAGAAGCTATTGGGAGGGCGCCAGAACGGAGCCTGTCCCTGCAGATTTTGAACAGCTGATGCTCCCGGTGCTGGCCGAGATGGAGCTGAACCGCGCCCAGGACCAGGAGGAGTTCCTGCAGGTATTCCTCGATCTCATCGACCGCTCGGAGCAGTTCCTCAGAGAGAAGGATCTGGTCGACCTTCCCGAACATCGCACCCTGTTCACCGACCTGTCTCCCGCCCATTTCGCCGGCGCGGCTGTCGGCGGTGTCTACAGCGCCGGCCCTTTCGACCCGGAAGCTGAAACCCTTTTCTACCTGCCGACCGTCCCGGATTCAGCTCCCGAGGAAGCCAGGGACAACTTCTATCGTTCGTTCAACAACCACTTCAATAGCACGATCATCACCCACGAAATCTACCCGGGTCATTATCTTCAGCTGAAGTACGCCGCCTACCAAAAACGCCGGGTGCGAGCCCTGTTCGCAGGAGACGATTTCGCCGAGGGTTGGGCCTCTTTTTGCGAGCAGATGACCCTCGATGAGGGTTGGGATGACGACCAAGCGCTCACCCGGCTGGCCCACCTGCGAAAACGCCTGGAGAACGCCGTTCGGGCTTTCGTCAGTGTCCAGGTGCATTGCCGGGGCTGGGGCCGGGACGAGCTACAAGAATTCGCTGTAGAGACTGGTCTTTTGCCACCTCAGTTCGCCGAGAACCTGTGGCACCGGGCCCTCTACACCCCGATTCAGCTGCCCTCCTACTTCATCGGCTTTCGTCAGTTCAACGATGTTTACGACGGTGAACGGGCCCGTCTCGATGAACGCTTCAGCCTCAAGGAGCTCAACAATCGGGTGGTCCAGTCCGGCGGCATCCCCCTCGACATGTTGGAGGAGTACCTCGGCAACTCGGCGGGGTGACCTGTGCCAAGATCACTCGGACATGGCGAGGCGGAAGCCGATGCTGAGACTCCGGCTTTCGGGGAAGCGGCTGGCGCGGGTTGCCGACCGGCAGTGCCGGGCGCGGAGGTTCCAGTATCCGCCGCGCCTGACTCGGTCCGTACCGGAGGTTGGACCGGTTGGGTCGATCTGCGCAGGCGTTCCCAGAGAATGCGTATACCAGTCTGCTACCCACTCGTAGAGGTTCCCGTGCATGTCGTACAACCCAAAAGCATTGGGTAGCCTGGTACGGGCGGACTCTGCGCGGCCAATGTCATTGCCGCACCACACCATGTACTGGTCGAAGAGAGGGCAGAAGGAGCAGTCGCTCATGCTGCACGATGTGTCATCACCGAAAGAAAACGGCGTTTGTGTACCAGCTCTCGCCGCACGCTCCCACTCTGCATCGGTCGGCAGACGAAAGGAACTGGTTCCGAGGTGCCGATTCAACCGGCCGACGAAGCTCTCTGCCGTGCAATCTGCGCCCGTAATCCCTCCACAGACGTCGTTCCACGAAACGCAATAAACCGGATCGTCGGGACCGTTTCCTGCGGTTCCACAGAAGCTCGTGATCGGCGCCCCCATCACCGCCTGCCACTGGGCATGAGTCACTTCGTACTTGCCCAGGTAGAAACTTCGAGTCAGGGTCACCTTGTGCAGATCCTCATCCGTTCCCCGAGCGCGTTCATCGGAAGGCGAACCCATCCAGAACACTCCTTTGGGGATGTGGACCAGCTCCATCGTCTGACCGCCGGGCAGGTTGATGGTGATCCCCTGACCCTGGGGTGGGGGAGGCGGCTCTTCGTCGGGCACCGCGGCCGACATGTAGACAGGGTCCCCTGACGAGTTGTCCACCACTGAGGCGTAGGCGAAGAAACGCCCATCGGCGGTCGTCGTCCTGACGACGGCGTAGCCGTTCGCTACCGTGGTCTCGGTG